>CALLYM010000146.1 GCA_937858155.1 uncultured Phycisphaerales bacterium
GCCATGGGCACCGCCAAGGGCCGCGCCACCCGCCCCGACCTCAAGGTCGGCATCTGCGGCGAGCACGGCGGCGACCCCAAGAGCGTCCACTTCTGCCAGAAGGCCGGCCTCGACTACGTGTCGTGCTCGCCCTTCCGCGTGCCGATCGCGCGGCTCGCGGCGGCCCAGGCTGCCCTCATCGCGGAGAAGGAAGGGAAGAAGTAAGCACGTGGCGCCGGCCTTCCGCCCGGTGTTCCGCGCCCTGCCCTCCCACTCAACACGTCACACAAGACCGGCCCCACGGCCGGTCTTTTTCATTGCGGCATCGGCCCCATCGGGGCCATGGAATGTAGCCACGGGTGGAGCGAAGGTCGCTGCCGAGCGACCGCAGCGCAACCCGTGGAAGGGAACTCGCCCGAGCACCCCTGCCCCGGAGGGGCAGCGGAATCACCAAGCACGCGGCCCACGCCCGTGTACGCTTCCCCGATGCGCCCGCACCCACGAATCCGGAAGGTGGTCAAGTGGGGCGGGCTGGCGCTGGCGATTGCGCTTGTCGTTGCGGTGGCGATGAGCCGAACGACGTACCACAGCGCGGAACACCATTCTGTCCGATCGGTCCACTCGCTGACCGTCACGGCAGGCACTCTCAATTACACGACGATCACGACCCCTCCTTTGCAGCCAAACCTCTTCGACACCATCGTGTGGTCCAAACTGCCGTTGCCTGTGCCGCAATTGCACTGGTGGTTTGATTGGACTAGGACTCGGACGTACACATTCGTTTGTATTCCCTTATGGCCGCCTGCGCTCGTCTGTTTTGCGGCATCCGCGCTCGCCTGGCGCCTCGATACTCTCACCACCCGCCGCGAGAGGCACGGCGCGTGTCCATCCTGCGGCTACGACCGCTCCGGTCTTGCCCTACCAGCGCCCTGCCCCGAGTGCGGCACCGCCACGTGACGTGCCCGCATAGCGCCCGAGTACGCTTCCCCCATGCGCCCCCACCCGCGAATCCGCAAGTGCGTCATGTGGACCGCTCTGGCGGTCGGCGCTCTGTTCGCGGTGGTGTTCGCTGCGAGCACCCACTGGAACTGCTCGCGAGACTGGCTCGAACACGGCCAAATCCGCTGCCTTTCAATTGAAGTGGGTGTCATTCAGCTTCAGGTTGATGAAGGGCCCGTGAATGGGCGTTCGGCAGATCCCGCGCCGCATTGGTCATGGAGTGGGAGCGCCTACACCTTTATCGATTGGTGGCCTCGGCCGCTCGAACAATTCTCTTCCGCCCGCGGTGTCATCAAGACAACGTTTATCCAGCTGCCGCTCTGGCTCCCTGCATTCACATTGCTCGGTTTCGCCGTGCTCTTTTCCCGTCTCGACCTTCTCGCCACCCGCCGCGCGAACCACGGCGCGTGCCCGTCCTGCGGCTACAGCCGCTCCGGCCTGTCCGCTTCCTCCCCCTGCCCCGAGTGCGGCAGGGCCGCGTGACGTGCCCGCGCGCGGCCCGTGTACGCTTCGCCCATGCGCCCGCACCCGCGAATCTGGAAGGTGCTCGCTTGGAGTTCCACTTTCGCGGTGGCCATGATCGCAACGGCATGGCTGGTGACGCGATTTGCCAGCATCGTCTACCGCGCGCCCGGCGGCAGTTGGTGCAGCGTGTGGGGGGATGGTTGCGAGGTATGCGTCATCTGGCAACCTCTGCCGACGAACACAGGCCCGGGGTGGAAGTTTTTCCTGGTGCGGACCGCCTCGGAGTGGTGGCCGCACGTGATGCTGCGGGACACCATTTGGCTGTTGAGACTGCCCTTCTGGATGTTGTTGATCCCCACCGGCACCGTCGCTTGCATCTCGTGGCGTGCTGCAACTTCAGCTCGCCGCCGCGCAATGATGCACGCGTGCCCCGTCTGCTCCTACGACCGCTCCGGCATCGCTCCGGAGTCACCATGCCCCGAGTGCGGCAGGGCCGCGTGACGTGCCCGCGCTGAGCCCGTGTACGCTTTCCCCATGCGCCCGCACCCCCGCATCCGCAAGACGATCAAGTGGTGCGGTCTGGTGGCCACCGTCATGCTCGCAGGGACTTGGTGGGTGAGTACGCGCCGTGTCGTCCGATTCGAGAGCACGAATGACTGGACGGCAACTCTCGACAGGGGACAGGTGGACTGGGCTTGGAGCGCTGGAATACCTGAATCGCCGCTGGGGCGCGGATGGTTCAGCGTTCCAAGGTATGATCCACTGGAATGGGGATTGACCTACAGATCAGGCTTTGGCGCTATGTACATCTCCAGCGCTGTTTGGATCCCCATGTTGCTAGCCGCCATCCCCACCGCTCTCGCCTGGCGCCTCGACACCCTCGCCCGTCGCCGCGAGAAGCTCGGCGCGTGTCCATCCTGCGGCTACGACCGCGCCGGCCTTGCCTTCTCAGCGCCCTGCCCCGAGTGCGGCAACGCCGCGTAACGTGCCCTCGCGGAGCCCGTGTACGCTTCCACCGTGCGATCTCGCCCACACGTCCGCAAGACCATCAAGTGGGCAGGAGCAGTACTGCTTGTCATCGTTGCATTACTTTGCTGTCTCAGCGTTCTTTACTCCGCGAGGTATACAAGTTCGGCAGGACCGTGGATGGGTGTGGAGCAGGGTGGCATCGTCCTCGGTTGGTACGATCCGAAAGTTGCAGGGCGCATCGCGGGGCTATCAGTCATCGACATGCCGTGGTTTGACGCGGTGTGGTGGTTTGAGTATCGCCTCCTCAAGAACGGTTGGTGCTTGCGTGTCCCACTCTGGTTCGTAACGATGATCATCACCTGCCCCACCATCTTTGCATGGTGGTTGGACTTCCTCGCCCACCGACGCGAGAAGATGAACTCCTGCCCCTCCTGCTCCTACCCCCGTGCCGGCCTTGCTCCATCCTCCCCCTGCCCCGAGTGTGGCGCGCCCGGTGTCACTTCGCCGTAAGTTGCCGCCGCCACACCGCGCCCCGCGCGATACCATCGCCCCTCATGATCGACCTCAAGCAACTGCGTGAAAACCCGGCGAAGTTCGCGAACGGCGCGAAGGCAAAGAACGTTTCGGTGGACATCGACCGCCTCGTCGCGCTCGACGCCGAACGCCGCACCGTGGGCAGCCAGCGGGAGGCCCTGCGCGCCGAACAGAACAGGATCGCCAAGGAGAGCGGGCCCCTGATCGGCAAGCTGCAAGGGCAGATCAAAGCCGCCCAGGGCGACGCGAAGACCGCACTGGAGAAGCAGGTCGAGGAACTCAAGAACAAGCCCCAGGCCTTGAAGGCCCAGATCCAGGAACTGGAAGCCAAGGAAGCCGCGCTCGATGGGCCCATCCGCGAACTCCTCCTGCAGGTTCCCCTGCCCCCGGACGCGGACGTACCGGTGGGCTCGGGCAGCGAGGGCAACATCGAGATCAAACGCTGGAACCCGCCGCCCTCGGCGCTGCTCCCCAAGGGCTTCGACACGAAAAAGTCCTTCCACGACAACAAGGGCTTCGCGCCCAAGACCCACATGGAACTCGTGCGGGACCTCAAGCTCTGCGACTTTGAGCGCGGCGTCAAGGTCGCCGGCGCACGCTCCTACATCCTCACCGGCATGGGCATGCGCCTGCACCTGGCCGTGCAGCGGTACGCGGTGGACTACATGGCCGAGAAGCACGGCTTCTCCCCCATGAGCGTCCCCACCATCGTCCGCGAAGAAACCATGGTCGGCACCGGCTTCTTTCCCGCGGGGCGAGAGCAGGCCTACCACGTCGAGGAATCCAAGCGCGGCGGCGGTTACGACCTGTTCCTCACGGGCACGGGCGAGGTGGGCCTCATGGGCATCCACATGGATGAGATCCTGGACGAGGCTCAGTTGCCGCTCAAGTACGTCACGGTCTCCCCCTGCTACCGGCGCGAGGCGGGCGCGGCGGGCAAGGACACCGCGGGCCTCTACCGCATCCACCAGTTCGACAAGGTCGAGCAGGTGGTGATCTGCAAAGCCGACGAGACCGAGAGCCGCGCCTGGCACAAGAAGATGATCGGGTTCGTGGAAGAGTTGCTCCAGAGCATGGAGATCCCCTACCGCCTGCTGCAGTGCTGCACGGGCGACCTGGGCGTCAAGAACGCCGACATGGTGGATATCGAGAGTTGGATGCCGGGCCGTGGCGCCGCCCTCCCGGGCGGCGGGTTTTCGGGCGAATTCGGCGAGACCCACTCCGCGAGCAGGCTGTACGACTTCCAGTGCCGGCGCCTCAACATGCGCTACCGCGCAGGCGGCGCCGCGGGCAAGGGCGAGACCGTCTTCTGCCACTCCCTCAACAACACCGTGCTCGCAAGCCCTCGCTTCCTCATCCCGCTGCTGGAAGTCCACCAGAACGCCGACGGCAGCGTGAACGTGCCGCCGGTGCTGCGGAAGTATCTGGGTGGGGTCGAAAAGATTCAGTAGCTGGTGGGCAGATCCACCCCTTGGAACTCCGCCGCGGTGCGCTCTCGCCCATAATGACAGCATGAAGATCTTCCTCCTTGCCCTCGCGGGCACCCTGGTGGGCGTCCTTCTGCTGCTGTTGATCGCCTTCTGGCTCATCAAGCGGTGGCTCCGGAAGACGTTCAGCCCGCTGATGGACGCCTTCAAGGCCTTCGTGCCCGAACCCATGCGCGTGACGCTGACGCCGGCAAAGGAACTGGCGATTGCGCACCAGGCTGAGTTTGAGAGCGCCTGCGCGGACATGGAGGCGCTGGGGCTGGAGCGCGTGGGCGTGTTCACAACCGAGGACATCCCGGGGCTCACTATGGCCGCGTTCGCTCTGCCAACCAGGAATGCGTACGGCGTGGTGTACGACCTCGCCAGCCAGCCGCTGTGGTCGGACCTCGTCACGCAGTACGAGGACGGGCGGGCCTGCACCTACTCGACCCTGCGCGAGACAGGGGCCGACCAGCCGCCGTGGGCAACATCTGTGAAAATGCCGGACAAGCCGCTGGCCGAGGTGTTCCAGGCGTTCCTCCAGGGCCGACCGACGGGCGAGATGAAACCTAGCCCCGCGCAGGACTTTGTGCGTGTGTTCGAGGAGGCCTACGCACGCCAGATGGACTGGCGCATCGCCCGCGGGGTGGACGAGGAAGAGGTCCGTCGGGTCGCGAAGGCCGGCAATCTCCATGCAACGGAAGAGGACATTCATCTGACCGTGACCGCGCGCAGGGCGCAACGGGACGGGCAGATCGAAGAGGCGGTGCGGAAGGACTACCTCAAGACCAGCCGCATATCAGTCATTGAATGGGAAGCCATGTCGGAACGGACCGTGGTCGTCGCGGACGGCATGCTGACGGACGGCCCGGCACGTTCGTTGGCGCGGGCGGTGGGTTTGGAAGAATGGACGGAAGACGAATCCGAGCAAGCGACCGCGCGAGCGGAGGACAGCCAGAGGAAACGCCAGGCATTCGAGGAAGTCATGAAGGAGCGGGGCGTCCGCCCTGGATTCCAGTCATTGGTGGCCCAGCACCTGCCGCTGGCCAGTGCACGGATCCTGACAACGTCCACCAAGCCGGTCCCCGCGGACCTGTGGCTCCTGCCCTCGCCGCCTTCAGAAGACGGTGCGGCTGCGGCAGATCAGGTTTAGGCGTAACGGCGCACGAAAAAGGCCCCGGGCACGCGCCCGGGGCCTTTGGTTTTCAGTCCACTGTCACCGCATCATGGGCACGCGCCACCGCCGAACGCGGTGATGAAGGCCGTGATGTCGTCGGTGTCGGGGAACAGCCCGTCGTTGTTGAAGTCGATATCGCTGTTGCAGGCGGGCGGGTTGGGGGGAGCACAGAAGCCGCCGCCGAAGACGCTGATGAAGTCGGTGATGTCCTGGGTATCGGGGAACAGGCCGTCGTTGTTCCAGTCGATGCTGTCGCAGCCGGCGAAGTTGAAGTTGATGACGTAGTTGCCGTTGGCGATCCAGGTGGGGTTGTCGGGGCCGCCCCAGTGCGTCAGCCGCACCAGTACGACCTGACCGGCCGACATCGGGCCGGTGATCCTCGAATCGTGGATGTTGCATCCGGTGCCGCCCTCGTCGTTGCAGAGGACCTGGGGTCCTGCGCACGATCCGGCGTATGCCGAGATGACGGTGTCGACGCCGGCGTCAAAGCCGCCGGTGTTGCGGCTGCCGCAGGTGTCCACTGTCAGCGTGCCGTCCGCGGGTGCGACGAACCGGTACCACACCGAGCGGTTGCCCGAGGTGCTGGTGCAGCTGGTAGCTCCGTCCGGCGTTGCGCAGCGGATGTTGCCGACATAGGAACCCACCGGCACGGTAAACGCGCCGGAGCAGTCGTCATTGAAGGGCCGGCCGCCGTTGGAGATCGTGAGACGGAAGTCGCCGGTTGTGACACCGGAGAAGCTGCTCACGACGATGTAGTACGTCACGCCGGGCGTGGTGCCCCACGAGACGCGGGAGCTGAGGCTGCTGAAGGAGCAGGTTGAGTCGTCGTTGCACTCGACCGGCACCAACGCCCCGCACGAACCGGAGTACACGTGGAGGAGCGTGTCAAAGGAGGTTTCAGCGCCGCACGTGGAGGCAGCGAACGCATTGCCGTCGCCCACCACGCTGTACCAGACGCCGTTGGAGGGGTCAAACCCGCAGGGTCCTGCGGCCAGTACATCACTGGTCGCGCCGCAATTGGAAGCGACGAAGCTGGCGTTGCAGGCGATCGGGGTCGCGCCTGCGCACGTGTCGTTGGCAGGTATGGGAGCGCTGCTGACAAAGGTGAAGGAAATATGGAACTGGCCGTTGCCGGTACGGGAACCAAAGTGCGACGCCCGCACGAACACGTGCTGCCCGGCGCTCATGGCAACGACAATGTTGGAATCCAAGCCTGTCCCACCGTCGTCGTCGCATGTGATGGTGTTCGCCGCATTGCCGGGCACCGCGCTGTGAGCGCTGAGCACCGTGTCAATGTCCGAGAGAGCATTCGAGCCGTCCGTATTCACGGTCAGTGTGCCCGGGCAGCCTGTGATGAACTCGTACCACAGGTCGCGGTTCCCGCTCGATGAGCCGCAGTTGGTCGACCCGTCGTTGGTCGCACAGCCGAGGTCCTGGCCTCCGGCCGCGTCGGCAGTGAGCACGATGGGGGTCGCCGAACTGTCGTTGAATGGCACGGGGCCGGTCTCGGTGAAGGTCAGGTGCCCGGTGAACGAGCCATTCTGGAACCAGTTGGGCGTCGAGCTGAAGTTGCTGACGCGGATGAACACCTCCTGGCCGTCCGTCATCCCCACGATATTGATCTGGGAGTCGTTCGCGCTGCAGCCTGTTCCACCCTGGTCGTTGCAGGCGAGGGAGTTGGCGGATGACGCCGGGCACCCGGAGAAGGCCGAGACGACCGTGTCCACGCCGCCGCCGTCGTAGCTCCCGCACATGTTCACGTTCAGATCGCCCGCACACGGCGCGACGAACCGGTACCAGACGTCGCGGTTGTAGTCGGAGCTGCAGCCGGTTCCGGACGCGTTGTTGGCGGCGCGGTGCAGCGTGCCCGAGAAGTTATTGCCGTCGTAGAGCGTGCCCGCGCTCGCGCAGGTGTCGTTGAAGGGGCGGAAGTACGTGTAGCGGTAGTTGCTCGCTGGCGCGTCGGTGTTCGCTGCCGAGCAGTTGGGACCGCACAGCCCGCTCAATCCGTCGTAGTTTTCATTGCCGATCGTGGCGGACTCTTCGCCCGCGCCGCCGTTGATCCACAGCGTGGAATAGTGCATTTCCATGACGTCGCTGATCTCGTACAGCTTCGTCTGGAAGTAGTAGAATTCGTTGGTCGTCCCGAGGTGGTGCGATACCGAGAAGTACTCGACGGTGAACACGCGGTTGCCCGTGGCGCCCTCGGTCGAGTAGCTGATGCGGTCGGGCGTGCCCTGGGCGGGCATCACGTGCAGGTCGTCCCACCACGGCCCGATGAAGCCGTCGGGGTTGCCCGCCGTGGCGTCAGGAATACCGATGTTCGAGAAGTCGGTGCCGATCGTCGCGTTCCCGCCCTGCTGGAAGAATGACTGGTACCCGTTGGTGCTCACCCGGACGGTGTCGTTGAAGTCCGCGTCCGAGCACGAGTAGAAGAAGAACTGCCCGAACCCGGTCGCGATGTCCGACGACGCATCGTCCGTGTTGGACGCGTTCCAGATGTCCGTGAACGTCGCGAGGTTGGTCATGCCGCGGGCGAACGTCGTGGTGTCATAGCAGCCCGCGCCACGGTCGCCAAAGGTCTGGGCGGGGTCCACGTGCTGCACGGCCGCCAGCGTCGTGCCATGCGCCGCGACGAACGCGGCGACGCGCGCCGAATACTGGGTGGGCGTGTAGGTGTAGTGGAAGATCTCCTGCTTGTTCACCCTCTCACTCTCATAGAAGTGGAGGTAATCGATGACGGCCTGCGCCACCTGGTTGTCGACGATCGACGAATCCTCGAGACGCACGAGGTCGTCCACGCGGATGTCACGCGTCAGGGCCTGGCCCAGGAAGTTGCCCAGGTTGCCGGCGGTTTCCTTCACGTCGTTCCCCGACGCCAGCGCCGCCGCATACTTGTCGCGCCATGACGCGACCTGCCCGCGCAGCGCGTCCACGTTCCGCTGCGACCACGCCGGAAGTCCCTGCACGTCGTTCACGATCGGGTTGCCGTAGGAGTCCACGCGTGAGCCGTCCGCGGGGGGCTCCATCTGCCAGCCCTTGGGCAGGTAGTCAGTAAAAGTGTGCCTGATCACGCCGCCCGTCGCCGGGTCGATCTCAAACTCCTTGCCCTCGGCGATCATCTGCGCCAGCTGCTCGGGCGTGACCTGCTCAACCTCGGTGCGGTACACACGCCGGTAGCCATTGCCGACGACCTCGTCCGCCACCACGTTCGCGTGCGGATCGACCCACTGCGGACGTTCCTGCGCCTTCGCAGCGCCCGCGCACAGCACGGTCGCTGCTGCGCCGAGCCAGCATCCCACCTGACATCCCAACGAACGACTCTTCATGGTTCCACTCCTTCACTCACCACGGGACAATTCCCGTGGACCCCTCCGCTCTCGCTACCCCGAGCGGAGCGAAGTCAAATCCTCGAACCGCGTTGCGCGAAACAACCGCGCACCGCCCTCAGCGAACGCTCGCGTTACCTATATCCCCAGAGTGGTATACACACACCCACGATCACCGCATGCGAGCACAGCCCGCCATGGCATTCGAAGTACCGTACCCGATTTCTGGTTATTCCGCAACAGCGAAGCATGAGCAAATACGCGCCGCCGACGGTTTCTTGTCTCCGAAGACAGCGAACAATTTGCAGCCCGGCGCAAGTACAAACAGACAGCGAATTCCCTGTGGCACGATCCTCGCGCGTTATTTTTTTCTCAGCTCCTGGAGCGCCCGCTCTAACACCGGGTCTGCGGTCTGAAAGTCACCGGACTCGGTTCGCACCTCTACATCCGGAGCGACTCCCACGCCCTCGATAGCCCCCCCAGCAGGACTCAAGTCTTCCCAGCTTGACAGGAACACGGTGACTCCATTACCCAGCTTCACGGGCTTGGGGTTCCCCGATGAGCCGAAGGTGGACGCCCCCACCACAACTGCGCGGGGCGCGCCTTTCAGCATCATCACGAGGGATTCGCACGAGCTCATGCAATACGGCCCTGTGAGCACCGCGACCGGTAGCGCCATGCGGTCTTTCGGGTCAGCGGGCTCAACAACTCGGCTATAAACAGGCCCCCACCCATCCTCCATAGTCGAATCTCGGTACCGGTTCTTGGCGTACACACGCGACTCCTGGAGAAACACCCCCGCCAGGCCCTGTGCAGCGACCTCGTCACCGCCCGCGTTCAGTCGAACATCCAGCACGACCCCTCTGACCCACCCCTCGGCCTGAACGTCCCGCAGGACCTTGCGCGCCGCTCCGGTCGCCGCTTCCGAGCATTCACACACACATAAATAAAGGAATCCATCCGGGTAATGCCCCCACTGCACCCTCTCATCCACCCGAGCAAACCCAGGCACGATGTCGGCAATGGTGTTCGGATCCACGTTTGGAGCAACACGCCGGCGTGCAGTCGAGAAGCGGACATTCCAGCCTTCAATGTCCCCTACCAAGATTGAGACGTGCAGGTCCTGCGCTTCCGCGAGCACGCGCGCGCACTCCCGTGCGAACGCCGCGCGCGAGCGCGATCCCACTATTCCGGTGCGGTGCTGGTCCCACAAGGCGGGCCAGTCGCGTACAACGCGGTCACGGTACGAGTACCGGCTGGCGACCGCCTCCATCAAGTCCGTGAGCGCCGTCTTGTTCACCTCGGTCGCAAGCACGACTGAGCTGGCCGACGCCTCATCCGCGGCCGTCTTGAACCAGATCGGTGTCACCTCCGCGGGTTCACCGTCGATGGACCGCGTGTTCTGCCCTGTCGGGCAATTCATCGACAGCCTGTATTCGTGCCCGGGCTCCAGCTTCACGGGCACCACGAGCACACGGGGCGACTCCCAGTGGAGCTTGCCGTCAATCTTGGGAAACAAGTCACCCCCGCCGCACACCGACCAGCCGGCGGAGGCCATGTCCTGATCGAACTCGATACGCACTTCTCGGAGCGCGGGAGACACCTGATCATCGCCATGATCCGGCGTCGCACTAACCACCCGCGGCGGGACAGCAAGGACAAAGGCAAGGAGTGGGCACAGCATCACATGACTCCAGCTCTGCCTTGTAGAGCCCTGGCGAGGCCGCTGTTACCGGCGTGCCGTGGTCACCGTGAAACAGCCCGTCGTCCAACGCCTGCACACACGGCAAGGGCGATCGCCCCCACCACCGCCATGAATACCGGGTTGAACGAGTGTTCCGCCAGCATCTGCCGATCCACCGCCCATGCGGCCACAAACCCGCAGCCGGGCCCGACAAGGTACCCCACGCCGATGAGAGCCTCGTGCGTGCCGCCGGCATCGACCTCGGCCTTGCCGACCTCGAGCGCGTAGTAGATTGCTCCCGAATAGATGATTCCCATGCCGACGCCGAAAATCGGTAGCCCGGTGAACAGCACCGCCAGTCCCGCTGATCCACCCACCATCGGCGCGGCGACGCACATCGCAAAGCCGGCGATCAAAGACGCGCCCCCCACCACCGTCGGCCACCACCGTCCGTGCCAGCGGCCCCAGAACCCAAACACCGCGAACATCGCGACGCGCGGCAGCAGCCACGCCGTCGCTGCAGGCGTCCTGTGCTCCTTCGCGATGCCCAGGGCCCCCATGACTTCGGGCAGGTACGCCGTGAGCGCGCTCTGCACGAGGTAGGACGTCGGCAGCAGCCAGCGGAACGAGGCGAGTAGCCGTTCGTACACCTCGGGGTGAGGTTCGTGCTCTTCGTGCACGTGCGGTGCGGGCGAGGCAGCGAATCGCACCAGCAGCACAGCACCAACCACGTGGGCTGCGCCCATGATGGCAATCCCCTCAGCCGCCCATGTGCTCCCTCCACGCGTCTTAATGAAGGGCGCCATGACCACATAGGAAACCGGGATTGCGGAAGACCAGATTACGTTCCACCATGCAAGTGCGCGTCGGAGTGTGACGCCCGATCGGCCGCCCGAGAGATACGCCTCTGTCAGCGGCCACAGCACGCCGGTGATCGGCATGTAGACCGCGGCCAGTGTCCAGATGGGCCAGGGCGCGGGCTTGGAGCCCGTCTCTGCAGATTGCTTGGCAATGAGCGGCACGAGGCACAGCAGGGCGAGCGCGATCATCACGGCCATCAGGATGGCGCGGTGCGAGAGGCCCCGCTTCCCCAGCCATGCCACGACCCGCCCGGACGACCACGCCGCGATGATGTACGTGACGCCCTGCACCACCCCCAGCAGGAAGTTCTCCGACCGCGAGAACCCGTACGCCCCATTGGCAAGAAAGAACAGAGCGCCGGTGATGACGCCCGTCCCCAGCGAGTTGATGAAGGTGAAGGCGTAGACGCTCTGGAGATGGGTGGGGGAATCTCGCGCCTGCATGAGGGGCCACAGTAGCGGAGGCGAAACGCCCTCCGGCTTCCCGCGAACACACCCCCCGCACCATCAGTAGAAACCAGTCAGCAGAAACCCCCACGCCCCGCACCGGTATCATGCCCCGCTTGCCGCGTCCAAACATCCCCTCAACCCCGCCTGCCAAGCCACCCCGGATGAGTCCCGACCGCGCTTGCCTCCCCAACACCGCCCTGACCGCGCTGGCTCTCCTCCTCGCCGGCTGTTCCAAGCCCCCCAGCGGCGGACTCTTGGAGACCACCGCCCTCTTCGGTGAATCGGGCAATGCACCAGGCCAGTACGGCTACCCCCGCTGCATCGACAGCGACTCCAACACCCTGTGGGTTATCGACAAGCTCGCGCGCGTCCAACGCATCGATCCTGCGACCGGGCGCGCGGTCACCGTCTTCAAGATGCCCCGGTTTGAGAACGGCAAGCCCACGGGCGTCACCGTGTGGGAAAGCACGGACCCAGGCGCCAAGGGGCCCATTGTCTTCGTGGCGGACACGCACGAACACCGGGTCATGGTCTACCAGGCCCTGCCGCATGATCCGAAGTCTCAGG
Source organism: uncultured Phycisphaerales bacterium (assembly GCA_937858155.1). Classification (GTDB taxonomy): domain Bacteria; phylum Planctomycetota; class Phycisphaerae; order Phycisphaerales; family UBA1924; genus BJHL01. Next base: position 12,480 of record CALLYM010000146.1, read on the forward strand.
ACGAGGCCCCACCCTCGCTCATGACGTCTTTCGGTACCTCCGGGGAGGGCCCGGGTCAGTTCATCTACCTCACCGATGTCGCGGTGCTGACCACGGCGGACAAGCGGGCGGTTCAGCGGCTCTATGTGTCTGAGTACGGCGGCAACGACCGCATCAATATATATGAGCCCGACGGCGCGCCCTGGAACCCCGCCGGCGGCCAGCCCTCCTTCCACTTCGTGCGCTCCTTCGGGCACTTTGGCAGTGGCGACACGAAGGCCGACGTCCAGTTCAGCCGCCCCCAGTCGCTCGCGATCGACACGCGCACCAGCGAACTCATCGTCAACGACGCCTGCAACCACCGCGTCGGCCGGTTCACGCTGGAGGGCGAACTCATCACCTGGTACGGCAGGTCCGACGATCCCAGCGCCGCGCCCGGCCGCTTCAAGTACCCCTACGGCCTGGCCCTGCTGGGGGACGGCTCCGCGTTGATTGCCGAGTACGGCAACAACCGCGTGCAACGTATCGACCTGGCCACGGGCGACTGCCTGGGGCTCTTTGGCCAGGGCGGACGATCCAAGGGGCAGTTGGCGACGCCCTGGGGCATCGCCATTCTTGGAGATACCGTGTACGTCCTCGATTCCGGCAACAGCCGTGTGCAGGGCTTTGACAAACCCCACGGCACTTCCCGCGTCGCGATCACCGCACCCCACTAATGGGCCCGCTGACACCCATCTCCGCGTTCAGCGCACCGGCCCTTGTGTTCGGGCCGCTGGAGTTTGACGCGCCGGTCTGGCTGTGGGTCTTCCCGATCTTCGCGGTGCTCAGCATCCTCATCGCCCGCAAGAGCTTGTCGGGTTTGGACAGTGTGTGGCGTTGGATCGCCCTCGCCGTGCGCCTCATTGTGATCGCGCTCATCGTCATGGCGGTCGCCGACCCGTACCTGCGCGAGGAGAGCAAGAAGACCGCCGTCACCGTGATCATGGACGTGAGCGAGTCCATCCCGACGCCCGCCCAGAAGGAAGTCCAGGACTACATAGAAGTCGCGAGCAAAAGGGCCGACCGCGACCGCTCGGAGATGGGCATCATCACGACCGCGCGGGAGGCGTATGTCAGCCGCCTCGCCAGCCAGTACATCGGCAACCTCGACTACGCCCACCAGGGCACGCTCGACGCCACCGATCTCGCCACCGCCCTGCGCCTGGCCATCGCCACCGCGCCTAAGGACGCCGCGAACCGGTTCCTGCTCATCACCGACGGCAACCAGACGACGGGCGATGTGCTGGAGGCCGCCGACGCCGCTAAGGCGCTCAGCGTGCCCATCGATGTGCTGCCCATCGAATTCAAGTACGACAAGGAAGTCATCGTCGACAAGCTGCTGAGCCCCGCCAACGCCCGTGAGGGCGAGACGATGAATGTGCGCGTGGTGCTCCTGGCCTCCGCGCCGGCCAACGGGCGCCTCAACCTGCTGCTCAACGGCCAGGCGGTCGACCTCAACGTCGACCCCGGCACCATGGGCATGCCCGTCGAGCTTAAGAAGGGCCAGAACGTGTACCAGGTGCCCGTGACCGCCCTGCGCAGCGGCCCGCAGAAGTTCGAGGCCGTCTTCGAGGCGGAGACCAAGGGCGGCGTCGCGCAGGGCGATTCCCTTGCACAGAACAACCGGGGCGAGGCCGTCACGTTCGTTTCTGGCGAAGGCAAGGTCCTCGTCGTCGGCGGGCACCCAAGCGACACCGACGACAACCCCGAGGAGTACCGCAAGCTCGTCGATGCCCTGGAGCAGGCCAAGATCACCGTGGACTTTGTCTCCCCCGCCCAGGCCCCCACCAACCTCACGGAGATGAACGCGTACGAGGCCATCGTTCTCGTCAACCAGCCCGCCAGCGAGTTCTCCCAAAAACAGCAGGAAGAGCTCCGCCAGTACGTCTACGACACCGGTGGCGGCCTGGTCATGATCGGCGGCCCCCAGTCCTTCGGCGCGGGCGGCTGGATCGGTTCACCGCTCGAAGAAGCCCTCCCCCTCAAGCTCGACCCGCCCCAGAAGCGCCAGATGCCCCGCGGCGCCCTTGTCCTCACCATCCATTCCTGCGAAATGCCCGAGGGCGTCTTCTACGGCAAGAAAGTCTGCGAAGCCGCCATCAACCGCCTCTCGCGCCTCGACCTCGCGGGCATCAACGAGTACACCTGGAACGGCGGCACCGAGTGGGTCCACAAGATCCAGCCTGTGGGCGACGGCACCAGCATCAAGCGGGCCATCAACAAGCTCGCCTTCGGCGACATGCCCGACTTCACACCCTCGTTTGAGCTCGCGCTCCAGGGCTTCAAGCAGGCCGACGCCGGCCAGAAGCACATGATCGTCATCAGCGACGGCGACCCGCAGGCGCCGCCCGCGTCGCTGCTCCAGCAGTACGTCGACAACAAGATCACTGTCTCTTGTGTGGGCGTTTTCCCCCACGGCGGCGCGGACACCGGCCGCATGAAGTGGATCGCCGACACCACGAAGGGCAAGTACTACTTCATCAACGACCAGGCGGGCCTCGCCAAGCTCCCTGAGATCTTCATGAAGGAAGCCATGACCGTCCGGCGCTCCCTCATCTGGGAAAAACCCGGCGACGGCCTGCCCCCCAACCTGCTCACCGGCGCGAGCGAGGCCCTCCGCGGCATCCGGAGCGTTCCCAACGTCAACGGCTACGTCGTCACCGCCGAGCGCGAAGGCCTCGCCCTCGTCACCGCCAAGATCAACAAGAACAACAGCAACCCGCAGGGCGACCCGCTGCTCGCCCAGTGGCAGTACGGCCTGGGCCGCGTCGTCGCCTACACCAGCGACGCCGCGCCGCGCTGGAACGCCCAGTGGACGGGCTGGGAGGGGTACAAGCAGTTCTGGGAGCAGCACGTCCGCTGGGCCCTCCGCCCCCAGGGCTCCGCCAACCTCCGCGTCATGACTGAAAACCGCGGTGACCAGACCCTTGTCACCGTCGAGGCCCTGGACAGCAGCGGCGAGCGCCTCTCCTTCGCCAACTTCGTGGGCCGCCTCGCCCGCCCCGACGGGAGCGGCGATGACGTCCGCCTCACCCAGGTCGCCCCTGGCCGCTACCAGGCCCTCATGCCCACCGACAAGTCGGGCTCGTACATGCTCAGCCTGCGCTACGCCGCGCCCGACCCCAAGGTGCAGGGCGGCACGCTCGAGGGAAGTGTGCAGGCCGCGATCACCCGGCCTTTCGCCGACGAGTACCGCGTGCTGGAGGACAACACCGCCCTGCTCACCCGCATCGCGGAGATGACCGGCGGGCGCGTGCTGCCCAGGTCCCCCGAGACGGTCAACCTGTGGGAAAGTAAGGGCCTGGTCATGCCCGTCGCACGCACCAGCATCTGGCTGGCGCTCGCGGTCATGGGCATGAGCTTGTTCCTGGTCGATGTCGCTGTCCGCCGCGTCCGCATAGATATCCCCGCCATCGCCTCGTGGGTGCGGAGCGGCTTCGGACGCGGCAAGGCCGTGGGCAACCAGCAGCTGGGCGGCTTGCGTGCGGCTCGTGAACAAGCACGCGAGAAAATGGCCGCCCGCGCGACATCTCTGTCGCCGGCAGACCTGGAACGCCAGGCAAAGGCCGCGGCGAGGCAAGCCCAGTCCACCGCCAAAGCCAAGTTCGAGGCCACGCCCGAGATGCTCAAGGACGCGGGCAAGGGCCCTGTCGCCATGGGCGGCGCCGACGCCCAGGTCCGCAAGATCGAAGAAAAGCAACGCCCCACCGACGCCGGTCAGAAACCCGCCGCCCCCGACGAAGGCATGAGCCGCCTCCTGAAAGCCAAGAAAAAGGCCCAGGAGGGCATGGACGACACGCCCCCAAACAGAACTTGATAAGACTCTGACAGCAAACAACGACCCGTTTACTCCCGTACCCAACTACCAACCTTCTACTTACCGCTTTGACCATCTCCCACTCTGACCACTTTCTCAGGAGCTTCCCATGTCCGCCGCA
>CALLYM010000147.1 GCA_937858155.1 uncultured Phycisphaerales bacterium
TGCGGGCAGGCGTACCAGCAGGCGAAGATCGGCGGGTTCTGCCACCTGTACACCGGCCAAGAGGCCGCGGCGGTGGGCACCATCGCGTGCCTGCACGGCGACGACCCGATCGTAACGGCGTACCGCGACCACGGGCACGCGCTCGCGCGTGGCATGGACGCCGGCGCGTGCATGGCGGAGATGTACGGGAAGTCCACCGGCTGCGCCAAGGGCAAGGGCGGCAGCATGCACATGTTCGACAAGCCCCACTGGATGTTCGGCGGGCACGGGATCGTCGGTGCGCAGACGCCGTTGGGGACGGGCCTCGCGTTCGCGGCGCGGTACGAGTGGGAAGTGATCCAGAAGGGCCTGAATGGCGGCCCGGCGAAGAAGAAGGTCGCGTACGCGTACCTGGGGGACGGGGCGCTCAACCAGGGCGCGCTGCATGAGTGCATGAACCTTGCCGGGCTGTGGGATATTCCCGTCATCTACATCGTCGAGAACAACGGGTACAGCATGGGCACGGCGATTGCGCGCGGCACGACCATGGCCCACGACCTGCGTGCGAAGGCGCACGCGTACGGCATCCGCGGGGAGATCATCGACGGCTTTGATCTGATCGAGCTGTACGACAACCTCAAGCCCGTGGTGGACTGGTGCCGCGAGGAGCAGAAGCCCGCGTTCATCGACCTCAAGACGTACCGGTACCTGGGCCACTCGATGAGCGACCCGCAGAAGTACCGTACCAAGGAAGAGGTCGAGCAGTTCAAGAGCAAGGACTCGATCGATCGGTATGCGCACTTCCTGATGACCGAGCGGAAGGATGGCGGGAAGCCCGTGCTGAGCGAGCCCGCGTTCCTCGATATGCAGGCCGAGGTGCGTGAGGTGGTGAAGAAGGCGGTGGAATTCGCCGAGAACAGCCCGGTGCCGGACCCGAGCGAACTCTACACGGACGTTTTGAAGAACCCGATGCCGAACATGAGCCCGAGCGGCGAGTACAGGCACGGGGCGAAGAACCCGTTGCTGTAGGGCGGGCTCATCCCGCGTTGGCTTTCTTCAGGGCCTCCCGCACGCGCTGCTCGAAGCCCTCTTCGAGTTGGATCATGCTCGCGGGCTTGCTGCCGCCCGCGGGCACGGCCATAAGGAACTTCGTGCCGTCGTGGGACGCGTCGAAGCGTGAGTCGGGGAGGCTCTCGAGCGAGAGTATCGGGCGGCTGACTGCGAGGTCGGGTGAGATGTCCACGACGTTGAGGGCGTCGCCGTAGCGGTAGGCGAGGCGGCGGCCTGACAGCGCCCACGCGACACGGAAGCCGCCGTTCAACGAAACACGCTCGAGGCGGTCGAGTGCGGGGTAGGGCTGGACGTACACCTCGGGGCGTGCGGCGGGGTCGGTGCCCCCGGCCCAGACAAGCATGGTGCCGTCGGGGCTGATGCGTCCGTTGGTGCGGTCGGCGTCGGTGGGGAGGAGTTTGCGCCGGGGCTTGGTGCCGTCGATGGGGATGAGGTAGAGATCGGTGACGGTGCCCTTGCCTGTCCAGACCGCGGCGACGATGTCCTTGCCATCGGGGGTGACGTCGGTGGGGTCGCACCAGACGCCGTCGGCCATCTCGCGTATGAACTCAGGGGGCGTCGCACCGTCGGAGCGGATGCGCCAAAGGCTGTTGGTGACGTCGGAACGCCCGGGCGTGTTGTAGATGATCCAATTGCCGTCGCGGGTCCAGATGGGGAGGCCCATGCCCTCTGCTGATCTGGTGATGACGACGCTGCGGGCGGTTTCGAGGTCCAGCACCTGGAGTTCGCTCGCGATCCCTTCGTTCGAACTCCGGAGCGTGACGGCGACTCTACGTCCGTCGGGGGAACTTCGGATGGCCCAGACGAGTTTGCCGAAGTCGAGGATGGGTGTGGTGGCGCCTTTGTCGTCGACCCATGCGATGCTGGTGGCCTGGTAGGTGGTGGTGCCCGGGATGTAGGCGAGTGCGCCTGTCGGCGACACGTCGTAGGTCACGAAGGGGACGAGGTCAGTGGGAGGGGGGAGGCCTTCCAGCACACGGACTGGTGCGCCCGAGACATGGAGCGAGGCCGGGTCGAAGCGGATCGCCCAGAGGGCCGCGTCCCGGTAGAACAGCAGCACGTCCTTGCCGAGGACGCGTGGTCCCGAAGCGTTGGTCATGACTTCGGTGCGCCCGGGGGAATCGAGGTGCATGCCTTCGATGCTGAGGCGTCGGCCTTTTTCGTCGACAGCAATACGGGTGAACAACGCGGCGGTCTGGCCCGGGATGCGGACGGGCTGCGCAAACCAGGCACCCTTCGCCTGTACCACGGAGGGCCACTCGGAGTTGACGATGTTCCAGAGTTTCAGGTCGCCGGTCCCGTCGGAGAAAAGCACACGGTCGGCGTCGATCCACGCGAAGCCGGCCATCCAGTAGGACACCTGGGGGCCTCGGCGCAGGAGTTTCTGTGTGGCGGGATCAAAGATGCAGAGGCCGGTCTGACCCTCGATGGTTGCGAGGCACGCGAACTCGGTACCAGCGGGAGAGGTATCGGGGGAGCCGGCTGTGATATTGAGCGGTTCAATGTCGAAGGAAGAGAGTGGTCGTCTATACAAGGATCCAGCGCCACTGCGAGGGCCTGCGCTGAACAGCAGCGACTGCCCGTCCTGGGTAAATCGGAGGGGTTGGCCCGCGGAGGGCGCGACGAAAAGTCCCTCTGGCAGCACGATGGAAACGCTGCGCGAGGGCGCGGGCGTGGCGGACTTCGATGCGAAGTAGAAGGCCGTGGCGAGGAGAGCAAGCGTGATGCCCGCCGCGGCCCAGGCCCACCCTGAGCGCTCGGGCTTGGGTAGTGGGACCGCGAGGGCCTCTTCGAGTTCGTTGCGGGCGTCGCCCGCGTCACGCAGGCGGGTGTCGGGGTTGGCGCGGAGGCAGCGTTCGATGACGCGTCGAACGCCCGCGGGTGTAGATGCTGGGAGTGCGTTCCAATCGACCCGTCCATGGGCGATGGCTTCAAGGACTTCCGGGGCGGCCTCGCCCGGGAAGGCGCGGCGTCCTGTGAGCATTTCGTACAGCAGGCAGCCAAACGCCCACAGGTCTGCACGCTTGTCCGCGGGTTTCCCGCGTGCCTGCTCGGGGCTCATGTACGCAACGGTGCCGACCAGAACACCCGCCTGTGTTGCGAAGATGTGCAGGGGTGCGTGCGACGACGTGCGTGAGCCGGACGCTGGTAGCAGCGCGGGGGTCTCGGCAGGTTCTTGGTCCGGGCGTGCGTCGGCGAGTTTGGCAAGGCCGAAGTCAAGAACTTTGACGGCGCCTGCATCATCCAGCACGATGTTGGCGGGTTTGAGGTCGCGGTGGATGACGCCCGCGTCGTGCGCCGCTTCCATCGCACGGGCTATCTGGCAGGCAACATGCACGGCTTCATCGATGGGCATCGCTCCGCGTGAGAGGCGTACGGCGAGCGTCTCTCCGAGAACAAGCTCCAGTACGAGCACTGGACCCGACGCACCGGGTGCGTCTTCGATGCCGTAGATGGCGCCGATGTTGGGGTGGTTGAGGGCCGCGAGCGCACGGGCTTCGCGCTCGAGGCGTGCGCGACGGTGTGGGTCCATCGCGGTGGCGTGGGGGAGGACCTTGAGGGCCACGCTGCGTCCCAGGCGGTCATCGTCGGCGCGGTACACCACGCCCATGCCGCCCTCTCCGATGAGGTCGATGACGCGGTAAGGGCCGATCGTTGTCCCGGCGAGTTGAGCCGCCGTCTGCGCGGCGGCGCTCACGGGTGCGAGGAAGGCGCCGGCACCGGCGAGGGCGCGCATGAGCGACGAGACTTCGTGCACGAGCGCGGAATCGCCATTGGCCTTTGCGCGGACGAACGCGGCGCGCTGGTCGGGGGGGAGTTCAAGCGCCTGGTCCAAGATCTCCGCGACGCGTGAGGGGTTCGGGATGGCGGGGGGTGTGCTCATGGTCCACCCGCCCCTGTTTCAGAGGAGTGCGCCCCTCCCCCACTGCCCGCGATGGTGCCGGGCGTATCCCCGCGGAGTTCACGTGCAAGCCACGCGCGGGCGTAGGTCCACTGGCGACGCACCGTTCGCTCGCTGGTATGCAGCAATGTGGCGACTTCCTGCTCGGTCATGCCCGCGAAGAAACGCATGGTGACGATGCGGGCGAAGGTGTCGTCCACCCGCGCGAGGCGTGTCAGAGCGGCGTCGAGTTCGACAAGTTCCGCTTCGTCGCGGAGTGGGCCAACGTCCGAGAGCTCCACTCGAACACGCTGGTCGGACCCTCCCCGCTTTTCCCGCCCCTTGGTTCGGGCGTGGTCTACCAGGATGCGGCGCATCGCCTCGCCCGCTGCTGCAAGCAGGTGCCCGCGACCGGCCCAGGAACCTTCACGCCGGGGCAACAGTTTCAGGTACGCCTCGTGGACAAGCGCCGTCGCCTGCAGCGTGATTTCCGGGGACTCGTACCGCAGTCTTGCTTCAGCCATGGCTCGCAGTTCGCCGTACACCGTGCGAAAAAGCACATCCATCGACGACGACTCTCCGGCGGCGACTTTATCGAGGACGCCCGCAAGTTCGGCATTGTTTAGGGGTTGTTCCTGATTGAGGTCCATTCGTTTGGCCGCGAGAATCCGGAATTTCGTGGCCGGGAATCGTTGGCGCTGTCGCTGGTTGACGCTGGGTCGCTGCAGAGCCAATGTCGGCGCGGCGAAACGTATCCAGCGGCGCGGCAGAAAGGGCGAGAAACATGCGTACAAACAAAACAAGTCGGGCGTGGCTGTTGGTGGCAGCCTGCGGGGCGTTGCTGTGCAATGCTGGTGTATACGCACAGCAGAACATGGCGACTTCGGGCGAGGGGATGGCGGGGCCTGGAGAGAATCCGTTGAAGGAGGTTCCGCAGCCGCTTTCCGTGCGGCTTGGCGTGGCGTTGCCGGCGAACGCCGCAACGGAGGAACTCCCGCTGCTGGATCTGGGCGCGTACGCGGGGCAGTTAGACGGTGCGCCGGACGGACCGATGTACGAGGGCATCCAGCGTGACATGCCGGCCTTTGACCTGGGCATGGGCGAGTGGCACGACGTGCCCGCGGAGCGCGGCGGAGGGTGGCTTTGGGTGCTGGACCTCAAGTCCCCCGGCGCGTTCGCGGTTCGTCCACACTTTTCGAACTTCCATCTTCCTGAGGGCGCGGAGGCGATGGTCTACGACCCGCAGATCCCCGACAATCTGCCCGGGCCCTACACCGGGGCGGGGCCGTTGGACTCGGGTGACTTTTGGGGTTGGACCTGCTGGCACCAGTCGTGCCGGGTCGAGGTCTACTTCCCGCCCGAGGTGGGCGCCACGCGGTTTGACCCGCACTTCACGATCGACAAGCTCGCGCACACCTACCGCAACCCCGCGACCGGCGCGATCGGGTACTTCAACGACCGCGAACTGGGCTGCCACAACGACGTCTCGTGCTTCACGAACTGGCTGACGAACGCGGCGGGTGTTGGGCGCATGAGTTGGCCCACCAGCCCGGGATTCGTGGGTCTGTGCACGGGCTCCATGATCAACAACAACAGCGGCGACCTGACGCCCTACTTCCTGACGGCACGCCACTGCTTGCAGGACATCTCGACCAACTTCCAGAACCTGGACGTGTACTGGTTCTACCAGACGCCCTCGTGCAACGGCGCGGTGCCGAGCCTGGGGAGCGTGCCGCGGAGCACGCGGAGCAACTATGTGTACACGTCGAACGCGTCGGACATGACCCTGGCGCTCATCGAGGGAACGGTGCCGCGGAACCTGTGGTGGTCGGGCTGGAATACGGGCACTTTCGGGAACGGCACCGCCGTCACGGGCATCCACCACCCGGCGGGCACGTTCAAGAGGCTGAGTTACGGCTCCACCTCATCGAACAGCACCTCGTGCGGGGCGACAGGCATGACGGAGGGGTACGTGGTGAACTGGGCGTCGGGCGCGACGGAGCCCGGGTCGTCGGGTTCGCCCTTGTACACGAGCAACGGGCAGGTGATCGGCGTTGATTCGTGCGGGATCAACGCGCAGGGGTGCGCAAGCCCGGCGTGGTATGGGCGGTTTGGTTCCGCGGGCCCCACGTTCGCGAACCTCTTCAGCACCGGCGCGTGGGACGACTCGAACGAGAACAACGACTCCTGCGGGAGCGCAACGAACCTGAACGTGTACTTCAACGGGACGATCTACTCCCAGATCGTCAAGTACGGGCATGACGACTGGTTCCACGTCACCGTGCCCGCGTTCGGCACCGCGTACTTCCACCCTGTGTTCACGCACAGCGAGGGCGACATCGACATCGCGTTGCACGACGGGTGCGGCGGTGTGCTGGCTTCTTCCGCAGGGACATCCAACAGCGAGACGATCAACTGGACCAACCCCGGCGCCACGCCCCGGGAGGTGTACCTGCACGTGTACCTCTTCAACGACACGCGCAATGTGTACTACCTGGACTTTGCACGCAACGGCGCGGTTGCGCCGAGCAACGATGCGTGCTCGAACGCCGTGTCTATTCCCGCCGGCGGGCCGGGCAGCAACGTCTCCGGCACCACGCAGGGCGCATCGGTGGACGGGTCTTCGTCGTGTGCAAACACGGGCGCAGCCCCCGATGTGTGGTTCCGCGTCAGCGTGCCCTGCTCACGCGTCATCTCCCTGAACACGCAGTTCAGCGGCTTTGACACTGTGATGAGCGTGCACACCGGGTGCCCGGGGACGACCGCGAACCAGATCGCGTGCAACGACGACGTCTCGCCCGGCGTGCTCTGGTCGAGCATCGACTTCACCGCGGCTGCCAACACCAACTACTACGTGCGTCTGAGTGGCTACAACGGCGCATTCGGCTCGTACAACTTCGACAGCAACACGTTCAACGCGAGCAACGACCTGTGCGTGAATGCGATCGACGTCGGTACGGGGACCATCCCCTTCAACAACTGCCCGTGCGATACCGACGGCCCGCCGGACGACACGTGCCTCGCGTTCGGCAGCAACCAGATCTACAAGGATCACTGGCTCGCGTACACCGCGCCCTGCGCCGGAACGCTCGACTTCAACACCATCGGCTCCGGGTTTGACACCAAGATCGCGGTGTACGCCAACGCCGACAATTCCTCGTGCCCGCCCGGACCGAACTCCGCGATCGCCTGCAACGACGACATCAACGCGGCCTACGAATCGCAGGTCGTGATGAGCGTGGTGCCCGGGCAGCGGTACATCCTCCGCGTCGGGTCCTACAGCGAGAGCGTCGGTGCGGCGGGTGTGGTGCACCTTACCTTCACACAGGACGCACCCGCCGATAATGAGTGCGCCGCCGCAACCCCGGTCACGGACGGGTCCTTCGCGTGGTACACCTGCGCGTACGGCAGCACGGGGCCGTCCGAGACCTGCATCGGCGGAGACGGGCAACTCTACAACGACCGGTGGTTCGCCTACACCCCCACCTGCGATGGCACCCTGGACTTCAACACCATCGGCGCGGGCGTGGACACGCGCATCGCTGTCTACAACGCCTGCCCGGGTGGGGACAACGAGACGATCGCGTGCAGCGACGACATCGGCGGTGGCGACCAGGAGTCGCAGGTCATCACCGCGCTGTCGGGTGGGGTGACCTACTACCTCCGCGTGGGCAACTGGGCACCGAATGCGTCCCTGGGACTGTCGTGCAACATCGCGTTCACCCCCGGTGCTGGGTGCGGCGCAGCGTGTGATTCCATCGACTTCAACAACGACGAACTCTTCCCGGACACGTCCGACATCGACGACTTCCTCAGCGTCTTCAGCGGCGGACCCTGCAGCAGCGATCCGGTCCCGGGCTGCAACGACATCGACTTCAATAACGACTCACTCTTCCCCGACACGCTGGACATCGACGCGTTGCTGAGCGTCTTCAGCGGCGGGCCGTGCCTGGTGTGACAACCCCTGCAACGGCAGGGGCCGCCGAGAGGTGGAATGCCACACACGTTCCAACCGACCGACGGCGTACACCCCCTTTCACGAATCAACCCCGGTGCAGGCCGGGGTTGATTCGTTTTGCTTCATACGATCCAGCGCATGGCGTCCCCAAGCCCCCTCCTCGAATTCCACCGGCGCGCGGCCGCCACTCTTCTCGCCTACGGCCCGCAGTCGCAGTCCGCCGACGCGGGCGGGGCGGCGGACGCTGCGGTGCCGGTCATTGACCTCGTCGCAACATACGGCTCCTTGGAGCTGGAGTACGCGGCAGTACGCAAGCACTGTGCGCTGCTGGACATGCCCTGCCGGGGCCTGGTTGAGGTGACGGGGCCCGACCGTCTCGACTTCCTCAACCGCATGGTGACCCAGGAACTGCGCCCGGGAAAGAAGGACCTGCCTACCTGGTCCATGGCCCGGAGTTTCTGGCTCAGCCGCAAGGGACGGATTGACGCCGACCTTCGGGTGTGCGTCCTGCCGGACCGCGTGCTGCTGGACGTAGATGCCCTCGCTGCTGCGCGGACCGCCGCCACACTTGGCTCCTTCGTGATCATGGAAGACTGCGCGGTGCGCGACGTTTCGGCATCGCACCACTGCCTCGCGCTGCACGGGCCGAGCGCACCGGCGCTATTGGCAAAGGCTTTCACGCCGCGGAAAGACGCGCCGAATGCCGAGTCGCTGCCGGCGGGCGGAGGCGTGACGGCCGGCACAATTGCCGGCGTGGAAGCGATAGTTCTCCGAGACGATGAGGCAGGCGTGCCCGGGTATCAGATTCTCGTCCCGACGCAGCACACGCTGGAGGCCGCGAGGGCGCTCATCACGCTCGGGCACGACGCGTCGCACGAGCCCGCTCGCGACGGCTTCGAACTGCCCGTGCTGTCGCCCGACGCGCCGCGCAGCGCGTCCCAGTTCAGGCTGTCGCCGATCGGATGGCTCGCGTTCAACATCGCACGCATCGAGGCGGGTACCCCGCTCTTCCACATCGACTTCGGCACGGAGAACCTTCCTGCCGAGACCGGGCTGATGGACTCTCGGGTGTCGTTCACGAAGGGGTGCTACCTGGGGCAGGAGGTGGTGGCCCGGATGCACGCCCGCCACCAGAGCAAGCAGCACCTGGTCGCTGTGAAGTTTGAAAGCGTGGGGGCGGGCGACGACCGCCCCTACCCGGCGTTGCCCGAGCAGGGCGCGGCGCTCCTCGCGGGCGATGTGCCGGTAGGTCGCGTCACCAGCAGCACCCTCAGCCCGCTCCTGGCAATGTCGCCGATCGCGATGGCCCAGCTCCGCAGCACCCACAGCGCAGCGGGTACCGTGCTGACAACGCTGGTAGGAGGCACCGCTATCAAGTGTGTGGTGCAGGCGGGGCTTGCGTTCGGAACACCCGTCCAATCCGCGCACGCGTGATGCCGCGGTCACCTGCCCTCCCCGCTCTCGCTACCCTGTGCATTGACACCCCCGATGGATCGGGCGTGCCCCACCGCCGCTCTGTTGCCCAGTTTCCATGACCGCTCACGACCCCCACTCCCCGCACGATGCGCACGACCCGTACTCCCCTCCCTCGGCTCCGGCGGGCCCGTCGTGGGTCACGGCGCGTGCGTCCAGAGCACGGAGCGGGGCGCGTCTGAACATCCCGGTCTCAGCGGACCCTGCGTCCGTCCCGTCGGAAGAGCACAAGTCTCCCTTCCTTGGCGAAGACCGCGCCGCGGAGGACGCCGCCTCCCACCAATCAACAGACAATGGCGATTGGGTGCGATCGCTGCTGGAGGGACTCACCACGCCCCAGCGTGACGCCGTCATGCACACCGAGGGGCCGTTGCTCGTCCTCGCGGCGGCCGGATCCGGAAAGACACGTGTCATCACGCGCAGGATCGCCTACCTCATCGGGAACGGCGTTCCTGCGTGGTCCATCCTCGCACTCACATTTACCAACAAGGCCGCGGGAGAGATGCGGGAACGCGTCTTCCACCTGCTCGGCGGCCATGAGGACCGGCGCACGCGTGGCCTCACCGTCACCACATTCCACTCGCTCTGCGCACGCCTGCTGCGGCGGTACGCCCAGCACGCCGGGCTGAAAGACGACTTCACCATCTACGACGCGAACGACCAAGCCGCGCTCGTGAAAAAGGTGATTGTCTCGGCACAGCTCTCCACCGCCAACTTCCCACCGCGGAGCGTGCTGGCGGCGATCAGCCACGCCAAGAACCAGCTGCTGGACGCCAACGCCTACGCGGCCCGGGCACACGACTTCACCAGCCGCAACATCGCGAAGGTCTACGCCGGGTACGCGAAAGCCCTGCGCGGCGCGAACGCCGTGGACTTTGACGACCTGCTCCTGCTTACAGCCCGGATGCTCGGCGACAAGCCGGAAGTCCGCGAGGAGCTCCAGAAGCGCTGGCAGTACCTGCTGGTGGACGAGTACCAGGACACAAACAAGGCCCAGTTTGAGATCGCGAGTCTGATCGCGGGCGAAGCGGGCACGCCGAGGGCGGGCGCTGTGGGGCGTGCCCCCAACTTCTGCGTGGTGGGCGACCCCGACCAGGCCATCTACGCCTGGCGCGGGGCGGACATCACCAACATCCTCGACTTTGAACGCCACTACCCCGGCTGCCGCACCATCACTCTTGGAGAGAACTTCCGTAGCGACGCACCGATCCTGAAGGCCGCCGACACGCTCATCCGCGTCAACAAGCGCCGCAAGCACAAGGACCTGTTCACCAGCAGGAAGGGCGGCGAAGCGATCGAAGCGACGCTGTGCCGGGAGGAGCGGCACGAGGCCCAGCGCGTGGTCCAGTGGATCGCGTCCGTCAAGGACGGCGCGCCGGCCCTCTCGTGGAAGGACTTCGCGGTCTTCTACCGCACCAACTCGCTCTCCCGCGTGCTGGAGGAGGCGTTCCGCGCCGCGAACATCCCGTACACCATCGCGCGGGGCACCGCGTTCTACGAGCGCGAGGAGGTCAAGAACGCCCTCGCGTACCTCCGGACCGTCGCCAACCAGGCCGACGACATCTCGATGGAGCGCATCATCAACACCCCATCGCGGGGCATCTCAGACGCGACCGTGGACAAGATACAGCTTGAGGCGACGAGGGCCAGCGTCACCATGCTGCCCGCGATGCGCATGGCGAGCGAGGCGTGGGGCCTGAATTCCCGGGCGATCGGCTCTATCCAGAAGTTCGTCCAGCAGGTGGATGCATGGTCGGGCGCTGCCGCACCCACGCACCTCACGGCGACGCACCCCGTGTCACTCGCCGACCTCGTCGACCGCATCATCAAGGAATCGGGCCTGGAGGCGATGTACCACAAGCAGGCCGCCCAGAGCCAGAACGAAGCGGACGAGCAGCGTCTGGACAACCTCTCCGAGCTTGTGTCGTCCGCTCGTCAATTTGAACTGGAGTTTGACGCGAGCGATGACACGCGCGGAACCGGCAACGCTGCCGGCGTGCTGGGACTTCTCCGCGCGTTCCTCGAGTCCGTCTCGCTGGTCGCCGATGCCGACACCATCGATCCTGCGAACGGCTCGGTCACGCTGATGACGCTGCACGCCGCGAAGGGGCTGGAGTTCCCGGGCGTTGCGATCGTGGGGATGGAGGAGGGGCTGCTGCCGCACGCGCGGGCGCTCACGAGCGCGAGCGACAACGAAATGGAAGAGGAACGCCGCTTGGCGTTCGTGGGCATCACGCGCGCGATGAAGCGTTTGCTGCTCACCGCGGCGAAGTACCGCACGGTGCGGGGCATCTCCGAGCGCACAATCCCCAGCCGGTTTTTGCAGGAGATCGGTGCATCAAACCTCTCACTGTCGGATGAGTCGGACTCGTTTGGAGATGGGGCGTCGGAGGAAACCGAGTGGAGTGACTCGCCCCGGCCGAGGCCTTTGGGGGGCGGGAGCTTGGGAGGAGGAAGCAGCGGGCCGGCCCGCCTCACCGGGCTCGCGGCACAGTTCCCGCCCGGGTGTGCGGTGCGTCACCCGCAGTTTGGGCCGGGCACGATCAAAAGCGTGACCCCCGGCGCACAGCCGCGTGCGGAGGTGGAGTTCAGGGACGTTGGGAAAAAGACGCTCGTGCTGGAGTACGCGAGACTTACGCGGGTGTGAGACCCTTCGCGTCACCGTCGAAAGATCTGCTACGTGCCACCGAGATCGGCCCTGCGATCTCGGTGAAGTGCCGCGCGGAAGCACCGAGGTCGTCAAAGCCCGACTTCGGTGGCACGGGTGGAATCAATCTCGGTGCCACCCCGCCCTCCGAAGGCACTGCAACACGCAGAACCCGAAGAGGCAGATGGTGCTAGGTGTTGGGACGGTCTGAGCGAGCCGCAGCCCGTAGGCAAGGTGTGAGTCGTTGGGATACTGAATGTCCCCGTATTCTGTGTAGATGGAGTCGGCAATCGATGACCCGGGGCTGTCGTTCCAGCGACTCCCGTCGTTGATGCGGTAACGAAAACCAAGTCCTGAGGTCAGGACGCTCTCTGTCCACTCCGTCGTCCCCCCCGCGACATCGAAAAGCCCCCACGGGCTTGTGCCGGGATATGCACCCAGCGGGATGATGAACGGGTTGGGCTGGCCGGTGCCGCCGAAGCCGAAGTTGGCCGTCGCGGGCTGGCCGTTCACGATGGTGCCCGGCGCTCCGCCCACCCACGGCTGGTCGCTGCCATTGCTGTAGGTCCACCAGCCGCCGGTGGACCCGTCGGGGTTGACCTTGTTGGGGTCGTAGTGCGACGCTTTCAAGAGTTCATCCCATGTGGGGATGTAGTACCGCGCGCCCGGCGTGTGCGCGAACTGGTCGGTGAAGCGCTCGCCGAAGGGGATGGGCTCGAAGCCGAAGGTGCTGACGTCGTACGCGCCGCTCATGAACGCGCTGTGGTCCAGGCTCTTGTTGTTGTTGAGCCAGTTGCAGTAGATCGCGGCCGTGCGCCACGAGATGCCGCCCACGGCCCGCATCTCGTTCCCGGCGGGAGTGGTCCACCTCCGCGCGGCGGGGTTGCTCGGGTTGTTGGGCGTCGTGCTCGCCGCGCCCCAGAAGCCGGTGATTTGGACGTGCGGGATCACGTCCCCCACGGGCCGGTCGAACGCGGCGTTCATGAATTCGACCCACTGGGCGGTGTTCACCTCGAACTTTCCGATGCGGTACTGGTAGTCGACAGCCCCGCGCCCGATGGCGCGGTCGCCTGGAGTCCCATCCCCCGCCCACGGCGCGTTGTTGACGGCACCCACGGTCACGAAGTCGATGCCGCTGACGGGATCGATGTCGGCGTGTACGGGCGGGACGCCGGTGCCACCCAGAGCCCAAAGGGCGGCGAGCAGGATGAATGTGGGTGCCCTCATGCTGAGAGGATGCCACAGGGCCTGGTGATTGCAAGGAAAGTTGTGGGTTTTTGGTCGTGCGGTGCTCGGGAGCCCGGCACACCGCGGCCCGGACAGTGATTTTTGCTCTGCTGGCACGTTTTTCTGCGTAACACGGTGCGGGCGGGCGATATATAGTATACACTAACTACGCACGGTTCCCGCTGGAGGTTTCCGATGAACATCGCGTTGCAGACCAGCCAAGGCCCCACCACCACAACCACCCCCGCGCCCACCAATCAGCCCGTGCCAGAGGACGTAGGCAGGCGTCCACAGTGGCCTGCGTGGCTCTTCCGTTTCGTGCTGCTCGCCTGGGCGGGGTTCTGGACGTGGTTTGTCGCGCTGGATGGTTTCAAGGACGGGCTCGCGAAGTCGTGGCCTTACATGCTGATGTTCTTGGTGCCGATCGTGGGGTTCACCGCGCTCACGCTGAAGTGGCCTCGGGTGGGCGGCGCGTCTTTGTTCGCGGGCGGCGTGTGCGCGGCGGGGTTCATGGCGCAGCGGCCTGATTGGGCGCTGCTATTCGCGGGGCCACCCGCGGTGCTGGGCGCGGTGGCGCTGTGGATGGGCTGGCGGCGGTGAAGGGTGCGGGTGGTTTGGATGCAACGTGTACCGTGCCGATACGGCGCGGCTCTGGGGAGCATGCTCCGGGGCATTCGCGGCGCGTAGCATGATGCATGACGCACGGACGCGGCATCCCGTTCACGAAGGTCCACGGGCTGGGCAACGACTTTGTGCTTGTGGATGCGATCGCGAAGCCTGATCTGGCGACGCTGGACTTCGCGTCGCTCGCCCCCACCTGGTGCGACCGGCACACGGGCATCGGTGCGGACGGGGTTCTGGTGCTGTGCCGCGCGGACGGGCAGGGTGCGACTGCGCGCATGAGGATCTTCAACAGCGACGGCGGCGAAGCGGAAATGTGCGGGAACGGCGTACGGTGCGTGGCGCGGGTGATCGCGGAGCGGCATGAGGAGTTGCTCGATGCCGGTGGCGTGCGCGTGCAGGTAGGGAACGGTGCGGCCAGCCGCGTGATAGATATGCGAGTTCACCGGGACGCCGCGGGTCGATTTGCAGCGGCGGAGGTGAACATGGGTTGGCCCCGGCTCAAGCCGGAACTGATCCCGGTCGCGGCAGGGGCGGCGGTGTCGGAGTCGCCCACGGTGGTACAAGTTTCGTTGCCCGGGCGGGCGACGCTGCGGGCGGCGTGCGTGAACATGGGGAACCCGCACGCCGTGATCTTTGTGGAGCGCGTTGCGGACGTGGCGGTGGAAGAACTCGGGCCTTTGATCGAGCGATTCGGTGCCTTCCCGCAGCGCACGAACGTGCAGTTCGTGGAAGTTGTCTCACGCACGCACGCGCGGGTGCGGACGTGGGAACGCGGGGCGGGCGCGACGCTCGCGTGCGGCACAGGTGCGTGCGGGGTGGTGGTGGCGGGAGCACTCACCAAGCGGCTGGAATCGGCGGCGGTGGTCTCGCTGCCGGGCGGGGACTTGTCGATCAGGTGGGAGCGGGAATCCGGTGACGTGTGGATGACGGGGCCGGCAGAGGTGGTGTTTGACGGCTTGCTCTGATTGATCACAGGCGGGGCGCCTGTGCCACCCATACCTGGCACTCAATCCTACTTGAGTTCAACGATTCGCACGTTGCGGAACTCGATCGGCGCGCCTTCGCTCTGCAGCGCGATGAAGCCGGCGACTTCTTCGCAGTCCCAGGCCTTGTTCACCTCATCGCCGTTCACGCGAAGCGACACGTCACCCTTGTTGACGGTGATCTCGTACTCGTTCCACTCGCCCACGGGGCGTTCGTTGGCGTGAGCATGCCTGGTGTTGCGGCCCTTGAGGCGTGTAGCGTCGGTGGTCATGCGGACGCTGTCGATGTTCCAGAAATCACCAGCGTGCCCGCTGGCGAGCTGTGCCTCAATGCTCTTGGGCCACACCTTGTCCTCGCCCTGCACGCGCAGCAGCACGCCGCTGTTGGGGTCCTTGACGCTCGCGTCGGCCCAGCGCCACTCCAGCTTCAGCACGTAGTTGGCATACTTCTTGTCCGTACGGATGTACCCGGCGGGCGTGCCCTTGCACGCCAGCACGCCGTCCTTCACGCTCCAGACGCTCGCCTGCTCTTTGTTCTCCTTCGCGAGGTCGGGCACGACCGCGTGCCAGCCAGCCAGGGACTTGCCGTCAAAGATTGGCGTCTCGCCCGGCATCGGGGCGGAGAGGTCGCGGACCTTGATGTTGCGGAACCACACATCGTCACCGTGGTCCTGCAAGGCCAGGTGCCCCTTCCTCTCAAGCCCGAAGCCCGGCCACTGCTTGAACTTGCTCGCCGCGATCATTTCCTTCCAGTGGTCGTCATCGATGCGCGTCTCCGCGGTCTTGACACCGTCCAGATAGTGCTGCAGCACGCCGTTCTTGATGCGAATACGGGCAGAGTGCCACGTGTTCGGCGGGCACTTGGGCTTGTCCGCGGGAGGAGCGATCATGTCGTACAGAGCACCCACGGTGTGCTTGGGGTCCAGGCCGTCCTTGTGGCCCTCATCGTCCAGCACCTGGAATTCCGGCCCTGTCATCCACGGGTATTCGTTCGCTTCGGAGCAGCGGTACATCACGCCCGAATTGGCGCCGGCGGAGCACTTGAACTCAAGCGCAAGCTCGAAGTCCTCGTACTGGTCAACGGTGACGATGTCACCGCCCCCGCCACCCTTCGAGACCTTGAGCGCCCCGTCGTCGATGCTCCAGCCCTTCGCGGGGAACGCCTGCTGCTTGAAGCCGCGGAAGTTGGAGGTGGAGGAGCCGTCGAACAGCACCTTCCAGCCCGCCGCCTGCTCCGCGGGCGTGAGCGGCTGGGCGAGTGCGGCGAAGGCGGATGACGCGACGACAACGATGGAGGTCAGGGTGCGCATGGGTGGTTCCTTGGGCTCAGAGCGTATTCCCGCCGGGGGCGCGTGGTACTCTCGCCCGTGAACCGCCCGTTCAGCAAGGGTCGCGCACCATACGAGCCGCTCCGCTTATGGGAGCGATTGGGAGTCATCGCGCTCGCGCTCATGCTGGTGGTCTTCGGGTACATCACGCTGCACCGGTCCGCGTACCTGGAAAACCGGCGGACCGACGCGGATGTGTACTTCCGTGCTGCGTGGGCGCTGCGGACAGGTCAAGACCCTTACCTCGTGGCGGACACAAACGGCTGGACGTACCTCTATCCGCCCCCCTTGGCAATCGCGTCCATGCCGCTTGCACAGACACCGCCATGGGGCGATGGCGCGGAGAAAAAGCTGCCATGGAGTGTGACGTTCCCTGCCGCAGTGCTCGCCTGGTACGCACTGAGCGCGACCTTCCTCGTCCTGAGCCTTCACTGGCTGGCCAAGGCCCTTGAGTCATGCTCACCGCACGCGAATGTGCGTGCGCCGAAGTTCCGCACGCGCCGGTGGTGGGTCAACCGCGTGGGGCCCGTGCTCTTCTGCCTCCCGGCGATCGGCAGCACGCTCGCGCGCGGGCAGGTCAACGTTCTGCTCCTGGCCTGTGTGTGCGGGGCATGCTTCCTGCTCAGCCGCGGCCGCTGGTTGAGCGCGGGCGCGGCGATCGCCGGCGCCGTGTGCCTGAAGCTGTTCCCCGCGTTCCTGCTCCTGCACGCCCTCCTCACCCGCGGGTGGCGCACGATCGCCGGATGCTTCATCGGCTGCACCGCCCTCCTTGCGGTGCTACCGGTCGCCGTGCTCGGGTGGCCCCGGGCGGCGGCCATCACCCGCTCCTTCGCGGACACCATGCTCCTACCGGCCCTGGGCCTGGGCGGCAACGACGCCAAGCGTGATGAACTCGCTCGGGCGTTCAACAACCAATCGCTGCTGGCCATCCTGCACAACTGGCGCGATTGGCACGAAGTCACCGTCGAGCATGTCATCCGCCCGAACCGGACCGACAAAGTGCTGTTCGCGATCATTGGTGCATCGCTCGTTGCCGCGACCATCGCCGCCGCCAGGAAGGCAGGCCTGCACAAACCCGGCGCCCCCTTGCGCGGGCTGGTGCTGCTGATGGCGATACTGACTGCGCTCATGCTGGCGCTCTCGCCCGTGTGCCACAACCACTACTTCACCCTCCACCTTCCTTTGGTGGCCTGTCTGTTCGCACTGGCGCAGGACCGCAGCCGCACCATCGACATGTCACCGCTCGTCTGGTTGTCGCTGCTGGGATACTTCGCCCTTGGAGTCCTTCCCCGGTGGCCGGGGTTGGAGGAAGTCCTCAAACCAGCCGGGGTGCAGATGGTCGGGGGACTCGGTCTCACCGCCGTTGGGCTCCAGCGGCTACGGCATGTGCCGAACTGCAATAATTAGGATTACGTACGGGTATTCTTGCCCCGGTCCATGCACACCGACGCCTGTTGTGCGGGCGAGACGGGCGTGAATACTTGTCCATATCTTTCTTTAAGTATCTGATTTTTCAGGCACTTATGCCAGATGCACCAAATACACAAGATTTTCCAGCCACATTTCTGGCATCTTCCAATTCCTGTGGCATGTTCTACATGTCTTGTCTCTCTCTCCTCCTATGACTCGGTTGCGGGCGGAAACGCGTAACCGGGTTTGAAAGAAACTTGGGTCTCCGATTCGAGTTTCTTGACGAAGTCTTGTCTCTCTCTCCTCCTATGACTCGGCCACGGGCGGAAACACGTGGCCGAGTTTATTTTTGCGCCGATTGAACCGTGCCGCTATTCTGCACGACCGCCTCGGAGAGGCGTGGACCAGGAGGCAGGATGCCCGGTGCGGACGCTCCCCCGCCCTTCCAGACCGTGATGACGCTGCACGCGGCCGACTGGGCTGTGCTGGCGACGTACGGCCTGCTGCTGCTGGGCGCCGGCTGGTGGTTCTCGAGGCGCAGCGCCAAAGACGCAAAGGGCTACTTCCTTGCAAACCAGGCGATGCCCGTATGGGCCGTTGCCGTCTCCACACTCGCGACCGCGCAGTCCGCCGCGACCTTCGTGGGCGTGCCCGAAGACGCCTTCGGGGGCAACCTCACCTACATCTCCGCGAGCATCGGCGGCATACTCGCCGCGGTCATTCTCGCATTCACCTTCATCCCCGCGTACTACCGGCTTGGTGTCTCGACGCCGTACCAGCTCCTTGAGACACGCTTTGGCCCGGGCGCCAAAATTGTCACAACCAGCGCATACATGATCGGGCGCGTGTTCGCCAGCGGTGCCCGCATCTACGTCGGTGCCATCCCCGTAGCCCTTGCCTGTTTCGGCGACCTCAGTTCTACCACGCTCGCCATCACCATCGCCGGCTTCATGGTGTTCGCGGTGCTCTTCACGCTGAGGGGTGGACTCGAGAGCGTCATCTGGACCGACGTCGTGCAGGTGGGTGTCTACATGGGCGCCGCGCTCGTGAGCGTCGCGCTGCTGTGGCGTGCAATACCGGCAGACACCTTGGCCGTGCTGGACGCCCTGCGAAGCGGCGGGCCGGAAGGAACATCCAAACTGACCGTGCTGCGCCTGGGCCTGGATTCCAGCGCCCCGCTCGGCATCGACTTCGCCGCGCCCTTCACACTCATCACAGCCTGCACAGGATGGGTGCTGCTCAACCTCGCCGCCTTCGGCACCGACCAGGACCTCACGCAGCGCATGCTTACTTGCCGCAACGCCCGTGAGGGCGCCCGTTCGGTCATCGCGAGCACGCTGGTGGGCATCCCAGCGGTCGTGATTTTTTCCACTATCGGGCTCCTCCTCTGGGTCGTGTGCCGCCGACCGGACCTGATGGGCGGCCCCATCCCACAACACCTGACCGGCGACGCCAAGGGCCTGCTCCTCCGGTACGCGCTGAGCTCGGGCACGTGGGGGTTCGCCGGACTCATCATCGCGGGCGTGCTCGCCGCGGGCCCCGCGGGCATCAACGCGAGCCTCAACAGCATGGCGGGCGCGTTCATCAGCGACATTTACCGCCCGGTGCTCGCCCCGGGCAAGGACGAACGCCACTACGTGTCCGCTGGTCGCTGGGCGGTCGCCGCGTGGGGCGTTGTGCTCGGTGTGTTCGCCGTCCTATGCATCTGGTGGCAGAAGCACAGCGGTGAAAACATCATCAACTTTGTCCTGGGTGTGATGGGGTTCGCGTACGCCGGGCTCTTGGCGACCTTCCTCACGGCACTCTTCACCCGGCGTGGCTCCACCGCCTCGGTCATCTCCGCCATGATCGTGGGTTTCCTCGTCGTGCTCGCGCTGCAGCCCAATATCTGGGCCTGGTGGACCGCCCAGACCCAGTGGACCACCGCCCACCTCGCAGCTGTCAAGCTCGCATCTCCATGGCGGCTGGTCATCGCGACCATGATCGCTTTCTGCATCTGTGTCATTCCGGCGGGCAAGGCGGGAAGTCCTGCATGACGCCCGTGATCGACGAACTCCCCCCCCTGCTGCTCCCGTTGCCTCAGAAAATGGAACGCACCGGCGGGTGGCTCTCACTCCGACCGGACACCCTCGCCTGGATCCATTCGCGGGAATCACTTGTCCCATCGACACGCCTCCCTGTGCAGGTAGCGTGCCGAGTGACCGGGGGCTGGTGCGGCGCCGGGTCGGTGGACGCCCAGTCGTACCGGCTCCGTATTGGCGGCAGCCCGGCAGGCGGGGCGGGGGGCCGGGGCGGAATCGAGGTAGAGGCTCCGAGCGCCGTAGGTGTTCGGCATGCCCGCGCAACCCTCCGCCAGTTGGTCGCGCAGTACACAACGGCCGATGGACCGCGAATACCAACGCTCGAGATCACAGATGCTCCTTTCTTCCCGACGCGCGGCGTGATGCTCGACGTCTCTCGCTGCCGCATCCCCACGATGACGGAATTCCGCCGCATCATCGACACACTCTGCGACCTCAAGTGCAACCACCTCCAGCTGTACACCGAGCACACCTTCGCGTACGCGGGGCACGAAGAGGCATGGCAAGGCTGGGACCCGATCACGCCCGCCGAGGCTCGCGAGCTCGACGTGTACTGCAAGGCACGAGGCATCGAGCTTGCCGCGAACCAGAACTGCTTCGGGCACCTCGCCCACTGGCTGAAGATGCCCAAGTACGCGCACCTCGCCGAGACCCACGGCGACTGGGTCTTTGACGTCTGGCCGCGGTCGGGGCCGTTCTCGCTCTGCCCGACCGACCACGCGTCACTCGACTTTGTGCGTGGGCTGCTCGACCAGCTTCTGCCGTGCTTCACGAGCGGCCTGGTCAACATCGGTTGTGATGAGACCTACGACATCTCCCACGGCAGGAGTAAGGCGGAAGTCGGGCGGCGCGGCCGGGCGGCGGTGTACCTCGAGTTCGTAGAGAAGGTGTGCGACGTGGTCCGCGGGCACGGGAAGCGGCCGATGTTCTGGGGGGATATCGCCCTCTCGCATCCGGAGTGTGCCAAGGACATCCCAGAAGATGCGATCGCGCTGGCATGGGGGTACGAGCCGGATTCACCCTTTGACCGCTGGTGTGATGTGCTGCGCAGCGCGGGGCGAGAGGCGTGGGTGTGCCCGGGCACGAGCAGTTGGTGCAGCATGACGGGCCGCACGAGCGAACGGCGCGCAAACATCGAGAAGGCCGCCCGCGAAGGGCTCGCCGGCGGAGTGAAGGGACTGCTCATCTGCGACTGGGGGGACTTTGGGCACTGGCAGCAGTGGCCCGTGGCGATGCGGGGGATCGCGGACGGGTTGAATGCGGGATGGAGCGGTGTGCTCCCGGATACGAAAGCCGTTTCGATGCACGCGCTCGGCGTTCGGCCACATCAGACGCAGGGCATGTCGCAGGGAGACGCGGCGGAGTTCATCGATCATGCCGGGGAGATCGATCAGCCGCTGCGCGAGGTGTGCCTGGGGTTGTCACGACCAGGGATGTCCGGCAGGCTGCGGAATCAGACCGCGTTGTTTGCTGACATGCGCCGGCCCTGGGGTGAGGGAATGGACATTGGTGAATTGAGCCATTGGGAGCGGTGCTGGCATGGGAGCGAGGGAACGTGGGGTGATGTCAGGGGCAGCGTCTTCGATACGTCGGACGAGGCATCCTCGCTCGTGCGCGACGAGCTTGAACACTCGATGGAACTCATGATGTGCTTGTCGCTGCGGGCTCTCGCACGACGCGGGCGTGCGCAGTACCCGCACGCTGAGCTGATCCGTCGCTGGCGCGTTTCGCGAGAACGCCACCGCGAGCTGTGGCTCCGGCGCTGCCGTGCGGGTGGTCTTGCTCAGAGTTGTGAGTTCTTTGATCGCGTGATCGCGGAGATGGAGGCGGCGAAGTGACGGGAAGAAACGATCGACAGGACGTTCGCCATCCCGTCCTCGGCCCTCCACCCGGAGGGGAGGGGGCTCGGCGCGTGGTGGGTTGCATGACGGGGACGAGCTTGGATGGGCTGGATTGCGCGCTGGTGGAGATCGCGGGGCGCGGGCTTTCGATGCGTGCAACATTTGTGCGTGGGGACTCGATGGACCTTGGACCGCTCAAGCCCCGGCTGCGGGCGATCGCGGAGCAAGAACCGGTGACGGCTGGGGAGGTCGCGGGCGTGATGCGCGAATTCTCACTGCTGCACGCGGAGGCAGTGCGGCACGTGCTCGCGGGTGAAGAGTGTGAGTTCGTATGCGTGCATGGTCAAACTGTCTTTCACCAGCCACCGCTCTCATGGCAGTTGTTCCAGGCCGCGCCGCTGGTGCACGCGCTGGGCGTACCGGTGGTGTACGACCTGCGGCAGGCGGACCTCGCAGCGGGTGGGCAAGGCGCACCAATCACACCTATCGCGGACTGGGTGCTGTTCCGCCGTTTCCACGATCCGATGACCGTCGTCAATCTCGGGGGGTTCGCAAACTACACCCAATGGCACACAGACATGCTTCCGGATGAGGACCCGGCATCGCCAGTTGGATGGCTCTCACGGCCGCTCGACGTCCGCGGAGGCGATATCTGCGTTTGCAACCAGTTGCTCGACCAACTCGCTCGCGAACGGCTGGGCCGACCGTTCGATGAGGATGGACGCATCGCCGCGTCCGGAGTTGCGGACCCGACGGTTGTACGTTCGCTCGACGCAGTGCTCGAAAATCAGGCTCGCTCGAATCGATCACTTGGCACGGGGGATGAACTCGGTCGGTGGATTGAGTCGGTCGCCGGTCTGCCCGTCCCCACAGTGCTCCGCAGCGCCTGTGAAGCGATTGGGAGCACAATCGCACGCCGCACGTATGACCTGCCAGTCATGCTAGCGGGCGGTGGTGCGAGGAATGCTGGCCTGGTTATGGCCGTGCGAGCTGCGTGCGGTCACACCGTACCCACCACTGACAGCGTTGGGCTTCCCATCGAGTTCCGCGAGGCCGCGTGCTTCGCGGTGCTGGGCGCGCTATGCCAGGACCGGGTGCCCATCACTTTGCCGCGGGTGACGAGACTTCCGCCCGAACGCACGGCACCGCTCGCAGGCGTCTGGGCACTTCCGAAATGATCTGAATCACACGATCCCCAATGCGAGCGGACGCTCACGCCACGCGCGCTGCGCCTCTTCCATCGTTACTTTTTCGAACCGCACGGTCCGTCCCGGGCGCAGCTGCCCCACGCCGTCCATATCCGCGGCGATCACCGATGCGACGACGGGGTAGCCGCCGGTGGTTGGGTGCTCGCGACCCAGGATGATCGGGCGACCGCGTGCGGGGACCTGCACGAAACCGGGTGCCATGGGTTGTGTGAGCATGCGTCCGTGCGCGGCGTGGGATTGGCCCTCAGCACCATGAAGTGTCGAATGCAATCGAACCCCTGCGCGGTTGCATTCGCTGGAGATCCTGAATTCGGTGCGGAAGAGTTGCTCAACCCCATCCTGGCCCAGCGTCTCCGCGTGCGGACCCACCGTCACACGCAGCGTGCTGCGGAAGACTGCCTGTTCGATCGAGGATCTCTGACTTTCTGACAGGCAGGCACCGGCGTGAGCAGTGCACACCGCTTTCGCATCAAGTGGAAGTGAGGTGCCTGCACGGAGGGCTGGTATCGGGAACTCAGCGCTCACGTGGGTCGATCGTGACCCCATCATGACTGGCGTGCGCACGCCGCCGGCAACGCCCAGATATGTCCGGACCCCAGCGCGGGTGTGCCCGATGCGCAGCACCTCACCCGCGCGTGCGAGCGTGACTGTCCACCAAGCCACTTCGGCGCGCGCAGTGTCGGCGCGCTCAAGCCAGGCGTCCGCCGGCGCGCCGCCCAGTGCGAACCATACATCGCAGGGGAACGCGAACGTGCCGCCGGTCAGTGTCAGTTCAATGGTGGCCGCGTCAGAGGGGTTTCCGAGCACGCGATTGACGGCGCGGTGGGAAGTCAGGTCCGCCGCGCCGCCTATGGCGATGCCCAGGCTCCCCACGCCCGGCCTGCCCTCGTCCTGCACAGTGGCGAGGAGGCCGGGGTCCGCGACCCTGAGGCAGGCGTCAGGCACGCAGCCCCCACTCTCCCGGATTGAACGCGTCGAATTCTCGCGCAGAGATGGGGCGGAAGCGGACGTGGGTGCCCATCACGAGCGTAGTGTGCGGTGTGCGCGCGGGGTCAAAGATCTTCGCGGGTGTGCGTCCGAGGATGCGCCACCCACCAGGCGTGGATTGCGGGTAGACCCCCGCCTGTGCACCCGCGATTGCGACGCTGCCCGCGGGCACGCGCGTGCGGGGTGATGAGAGGCGCGGGGTGTGCAGGCATTCCGGCAGCCCCGCCATGTACGGGAACCCCGGCGAAAACCCAACAAAGCGGACGGTAAGCGTCGTGCCCGCGTGCAGACCAATGACTTCGTCGGGCGAGAGTGAGTGCAGCGCCGCAACCTCCGAAAGGTCAGGAGCAAACGCGCCCTCATAACAGCAGGGAAGGATGAGCGTGGGCCCAGACTGCATTGCCGGGGCGAAGCCCGCCGCAATCACTGCCCGCACCGCTGACTCAGCCCCGATGTGGTCCACGCCAGGCGACTGAAAGAGCACCATGATCGACGCGTACGCCGGCACAACATCCATGACGCCAGGCAGCGAGGCGCCCCTGATCGCCGCGTCCGCGCCGACAACGCGCGCATGCGCCCCGTCGGAGTCCGCGTCGGCAAACGTCACGAGCAGAGAACGGTCAGATGACCACGCAATCTCCATCACGGGCACAGGGTACCGCGCCACGCCGCCGCGCAGCGGTGGCCATGGGCAACAGCGGTGAACCTTCCATCACTCCCCTGTGTGCTCTGCCATGAACGCCTTCACGCCGCGGCCCGCGGCGACTGCATCCTGCCGAGGAACCGCTGCACCTGCTCCACGACAAAGTCGCGGTGCGCGGGGTTGTAGGCAAACTCAAACGCCACGCCGGCGTACAGGCACTGCGTGCTGTCGATGTGCGTGTGGGCGAACTTACCCGTGATGGCGAGCGGCGCCGCGATCGTCGGCCGCAGGTCCACCCTCATCCACACCATGCGGGCCTTGTCCGCCAGCGCCGCCTCGTTCTTGTCCACGATAAGACCCACGCCGCCCCCGCCCATGTTCATGAGACGGGCATGAAACATGGGCCCCACCTCCGGCAGCGCAAAGTCAGGCACGCCCGCGTCCTTGGCCACCTCGCCGCGACGCGACAGCTCGTTGATCTGGGCACGGTTGGCCGCTTCCGCCCCCACCACGCTCGTGGGTGTCAGCAGCGGCCAGCACTCGACCGTGGGCAGGCGCAGCTCCGCGGTCGATACACGCATGAACTCGCGCCGCATGCAGCGCTCCACGCTGTCAGGCATCGCGATCCGCACACCGTGGAGCGTCCGGAACGGGTTCGGACCGTCCGCGCGCGTCATGGTGCGCGTGCGGAACATCCACCGGTTCTGCCCGATGGACATGACGCCCACCAGCGGCACTCCCTCCTGGAAACTGACGTTCTTGCCCGCCGCCGCGGGCGACTCCACGAGCATCTCGCGGTCCGTCAGCGCAAGCAGCCGGACACGCCACACAAGGTCCGGGCTCCGCGAAAGCTCGGGGTCGGCGTCGTTGTGCGCGATGGAGAGCTCAAGGCCGCCGTTGCGGTCCAGGATCTGCTGGAGCCCTTCGCGCCAGCGTTCGGTCCGTGATCTGTTGGCGGGCATGGTGCGGCTCCAGGAGCGCGGCCCTCTTCTTGACACTCGGGCACGCGGCGAACGAGCATCGACCGCCGGCGCATGGGAGGCAAGCGCAGGCGCCACCGGCGAGAACCCCGATGTCCGAGAACCGCCGTCAGAGGCGGCACAACCGCGCGACGCTAGCCCAGAGACCTGAGGCGCCGGCGTGCCTCGGCCATTGCCGCCGCGTCACAACGCTCCGCAAAGCACGCATCATACAAAAGGTCCGCCGCGTGCTGCAGCGCAGGTGCCGCCGTGCCGGGCACACGCGCATCGCGCACCGCTTCACGCAGCGTCCCCGCCACCCGCCGTGTCACCTGGTGCCGCGCAAGCACGACGTCCACCTCACGGTACAAACGCCGCGCCTCAGGGTGCGCAGAGGCGAGCGCCCACCCCGGAACCAACGCCCAGGTCTGCGCCCGCTCCCGCCGGGCACGCTGCACCACCCACAGCACAACGCCCGCAACGCCCACCAGCGCCACGACCACCGGCAACGCGCGCACCACCAGCGCCGCCGCCTGCACGGCACGCTCGCGAGGGGTCGCCTCAAAGTATGAACTGATGAGGCCCGCCAGGCCCCCGGGGCTGCTCTGCACATTCAGCAGCCGCTCCTGCGTGGCCCGATCGTACGACACCACACGCGAATTCCACACATCCTCGACGGCCCACATCAGCCGGTCAAACACCCCCGCCAGCGCGCCGCGCTCCCGCATGCGGAACCCCGGGTTCGCCTCCGGCGTCGCATCAAATGTCCGCCACACGCCCGGCGCAGTATTCACCTCCACCCACGCGTGCGCGTCGCTCGCCCGCACCACATACGCGCCGACACCGTTGTCACCACCGGTGGGGTCATACTCCGTCGCAAGGTACCCCGCGACCACGTTCGCGTCGATACCGACCGACCGGCACAACGCGGCGAGCGCCGACGCGAAGAACTCGCAGTGACCCTGCCTTTCAGTCTCCAAGAACCACGCCACCGGCTGGTCAACGATCGGCGGCACACCCACGCCCCGCGAATATGTGAACTGCGTCCGCAGGTGCGCCGCGAACGCGCTCGCCGCGCCCGCATCCTCCGCCGGGTCACGCAGCGACGGGTCGGGCTCGATGCCCTGGTCGCGCAGGATGCGCTCGGCATACGCCCGCACCGGCGCTTCGGGGAATGTCACGCTCCCCCGCCGCGATTCCTCAGGAAAAATCGGCGCTGGAGTGGTCGTGACCGTGTACGTCCCGTTGATCCCGCGGGACGCGTACGTTAGCGAACCAAACCGCTCGTCCAGCCGTGCCGAGGTATTGTCGCTGAACTCCCACCGATACGCCCGGCCGACGCTGAAGCCCTGCGCAGGCTCCGTCACCGACACCCGCGGCCGCACCACCGTCTCCACCCCGGGGAAGCCCCCGCTCTCAGGAGACTGCACCGCCTGCTCGATGATCGGCTTCCCCACGTATTCACGCATGTCGAGCTTCTTGACGCGATTCTCCGGCGTCAGAGAACAGCTCCACTTCCCGCGGTTGTACGTGTCCAGCACCGCCCCGCGCAAGTACGCCGGTGATTCCGCCGACCCCATCGACGCCAGCTCATTGGACGAAGGCCGCACCTGCGCCGTCATCACCACGACTGTCGATTCCTCCTGAGGAGCGCCGGAAGAAAGATCGATTTGATCCGTGTACCCCACCGTGCGCCCCACGCTGGGCCTGGAAAACGCCCGGAACTGCGGGAAAAGCACGCCGCGCGGCATGGCGATGAACACCGCCGTCGCGATCGCGACACCCGCCGTCAATGTCAGCAGCACGACCGCCAGCAACGGCGCACGCACGCGCTTCCACGCGAGCCGCTCCCCGGCCCCGGACACTTCCCCCGCGCCCGCCCGCTCGCGCGCTCGCCACACCTGGTACACCATCGCGCTCACGACCAGCGCTGGCGTCTGCACCAGCACCATCGCGCCCGTCACAAATGAATTGTCAGACAGTACCGACGCCACCGTCAGGAACAGCGACATCGTGAGCAGCTGGCCATAGTCGTTCGCCCGCCGCTCCTGCCACAGCTTCACCACCAGCACGCTCGCGAGCAGCGTCGCAAACGTCGTCACCAGCGCGCTGGTGTTGAACGCGCTGAACACCGCGAACGCCGCGATCAAGATGAGCAGGAGATTCGTCAGCCACCGCGGCAGCCCGCGCCAACCGCCCCCCCCCCCCGGCGCCTGCCACTCCGTCATCCACCAGCCCGCCCCCCCCGCAATGCAATACAGCAACGCCACCGCCGCCTCCCCGGATGGCACCATCTACGTAGCCGGAACCACGGAATCGTCCGTGCTCCGAGGACACCGCAACCACGGAAGCAGCGATGCTTTCGTCGCGAGGCTCACCCGGCAAGGCCGAGTCATCTGGCTGCGGATGCTGGGTACACGCTACGCCGAGCAGGGGCTAGCGCTTGTGGCTGTGCCGGACGGCGGTGTCGCTGACCCCGAACCTATTCGCAACGGCGGTGAACGTGCGCGTGGGGCCGAGGGCGGCGTAGTGGTGGAGGGCGGCGTCCCAGTCGATGCGGTCGGTGAGGCTCATGCGAGGCCTTCTTCGCGGAGGACGTCCCAGACGTTGTCGTGGGGTGAGGTGGTGGTGGTTGTGTGGGTGGCTGACGTCACCCCTCCACTTCGCCCCCTACTTCGTAGGGGGGCGAGGTGGGGTGAGGTCAGCTCGTCTTCACCCGGGGTGAGGTCGGGGTGAGGTGGGGTGAGGTCGGGTGAGGTGGTGTCGCGGTAGGGGCTGATGCTGGTGTAGAGGCGGCTGCCGCGGTCGCCGCGGGTTTCGGCGGCGTGGCCGTGGTCGACGAGCAGCTCGAGGG
>CALLYM010000148.1 GCA_937858155.1 uncultured Phycisphaerales bacterium
CAGGCGCTCGCCCGCAGCGGACGCCCGGCCGAGGCCGCGCTCGAACTGGTGAAGGACATCGAAGCGCGTCATGGTGCGCTCGACGAGCGTCACCGCCTGCTCGCCCGGTACCTCTCGCAGCCGGACGCCGGAGTGGCGGACCTGCTGGCCCGCGCCATCCGAGAACGCGCGGATGAGATGGAAGGATCAACGCCCTCCACGCGGCTCGCCATGACGCGTCTCGCCGCCGCCTGCCAGGGCTCCCACGCCGACCAGGAATCCAAGGCCCGTGCCCTCCAGCTGCTGCTCGCCGGAGTGCCCCAGCACGGGCCCGACCCAGCGCTCCTGGGCGATGCGTTGGACCTGTGCACGACGCCAGAGCAGGCCCGCGCCAGCATCCGCGCGGTCATGCAGTACGACGGCCTCGCAGCCGACGTGTGCGCCGAATCGCTCGTGGAGCACGGCCGCTGGGTGGACGAGAACCTGGAGGCCCTGCGCACCTCCCGCTCCTCGCCCGACCTCACGGTCGCCTCGTGCATGCTGCGCCGGGCCGGACGCGCGGGAGACGCGCTCGCCGTGCTGGGGCAAGAGCCCAGGGACCCGGCCCAGTCCCGCGGCTGGCGCGCCGCCCGCGCCCTCGCGCTCACGGACCTTGGCCGTTCGGAGGAGGCCGCGGACCTCGCGTTCGCGCTCGTGCGGGAAGCCGACGGCACGTCCGCGCTCCCCCGTGCCGTGCGCTCGCCCCAAGACCTGGCTGACCCCGAGGCGATCGCCCTCGCCGTGCGATCCCTCGCGGGGCCACCCGACGTGGTCGCGCTCCAGTCCCGGCGCGCTGGCGCGATGATCGCGGCGGCGACCCAGCGCGGCGCCCTCGCGGAAGAGCTGCTGCTCGAGGCCCTGCACATCGACGACCGCAGCGAGAACACCTATGAACTGCTCCTCGCCGTGTACAGCCCCTCCGGCGGCGCGACCGACAGCACCAAGCTCACCGACACCCTGCGCTCACTCCGCCAGGCCCAGCCAGGCTCGGCGCTCGTACGCAGGCTCCTCGCCCTCGACCTCGTCCAGAAGGGCCTCTCCCGACAGGCCGAACCGCAACTCCTGTCCCTCATCGACGGCCGAGGCCAGCCGCCCGCGGCACTCGCGTCGCTGGTCGACGCGTGGGAACAGGCCGCCCGCACCGACCCACCCCTCTCGGACAAGGGTGAGCGGTGGCTGCGCGAGGCCGTTGCCAATCGCCCGCAATCCTCGGCCCTGCTCCTCGCACTGACACGCCTGCTTGTCGCCAACGGCAAGGCACAGGAGGCCGACAGCCTTCTCGCAGCGAGGACCAAGGTGTGGCCCGCGCCCGCGCTGCTGCGCCAGCGGGAATTCGTCCTCCGAGACGGCCTGGGCAACGCCGCCGAGGCCGACGCGCTCGCGCTCGAACGCCTCGAGCACTCGCCCGCAACTCTGGACACACTGCTGGAGCGCGCTCACGCGTACCTCTCCACCCACCGTCTGGGCAGCGCCGCCGCGGACCTGAAGACGGCCCTGGACACGACCGAAGGCCAGCCCCGTCCCGACTTCGTTGCTCGTCTTGCCCAGCTGCTCACCAGCGTGGACTGTGCAACGCTCGGAAACCAGCCCAGGGACTCGGTGGACGCATTCCTGGCCTGCTTCGCCCGCACCGAATCCCTGCTGGCGGGAGAGCAGGCGAACACCCTGGCTATCGCGCGGGTCAAAGCGATGGCCACCCTGAGCCCGGACGACACGACCGGTCTCGCGGACGCGCTCGACGCGATCCGCACGCGGCGAGCAACACTGGGAGAAGTGGCCGAGTCCGAAGCGCGGAAAGCCCTCTTCGGCCCCAAAGCCGGGGCCAGGGACCCTTCCAACGCACTCCGCCTCCTCGCAACGCTCGCCCTCCGCTCACAGGAAGAGGACCGCAAGCGGTACATCGAGTGGTTCGTGGTCGCCGTGCTCCTGGGCGACGCCGACGACCTCCGCTGGTACCTCGACCAGCTCAAGGACACGCAGCAAGCATCGCAACTGCTCCGGGCGCTCGAGGACCAGAACCCTCGTGGTCTGGAACTTATGCTCGAACCGACCACCCTCGACGAGCACAAGGGCGAAATCGCCCGCCTGTTTGCGGACCGCG
This sequence comes from uncultured Phycisphaerales bacterium, assembly GCA_937858155.1. Taxonomy (GTDB): domain Bacteria; phylum Planctomycetota; class Phycisphaerae; order Phycisphaerales; family UBA1924; genus BJHL01. The sequence goes on from CALLYM010000148.1 coordinate 2,120, forward strand.
CGACGGCCACCTACCGCGACGCCCTCGCCGCCGACGCGAGCCGCACCGCGCTGCAGTACACCCCAACGCACCCCTGGGTCAGCAACGACTACGGCTACAGCATCCTTGAGCGAGGGGGCGAAATCGCCGAAGCCGCCCGCCTCATCGAGCAGGCCTACCGCCAGCTCTCCGACCGCGCGAGCGTGACAGACAGCCTGGGCTGGCTCCGCTACAAGCAGGGCCTGCTTGAGGATGACAAGTCCCGGGCGAACGACGTCTGCCACGGGGCGGGCGCGGTCACGCTCCTCATGAAAGCCTCGCAGATGGAAGACGGCGCAACGAACCCCGAGGTCATCGAGCACCTGGGCGACGCGCTCTGGCGGTCCAACACGGTCGCCTCCCGCGCCGACGCCCAGAAGCACTGGAGCGAGGCACTCGCACTCTTCCAGGAGCCGCTCGCCCGTGCCCGTGCGGCGCGGATCCCCGAGACCAACGTGGGGCTCAAGGCCATGAAGGAAGACATGACGCGGTTGCAGACCAAGCTCAATGACGCGGCCGCGGGCAAAGAGCCGCCCATCGCTCCCATTGGGATCTCCGCGTCGTTTACGCCACGCCCCGTCCCCCCTATCGACGACAACGGACCGCCGCCGGACGAAGGCGCCGAGCTTCCCTGACCACAACGCCCCCTTTGAGCCCGCCCCAACCCGACGCCCGTACAGGACCCCCGCCGTGGCAAAGCACAACAAGTGGAGCAAAGTCAAACACCGCAAAGCCGTCGTCGACAAGCGACGAGGACGCGTGTGGACGAAGATCAGCAAGGCACTGATGGTTGCAGCCAAGATCGGAGGCCCCGATCCCGACTCCAACCTTTCGCTCCGCTACGCGATGGACGAGGCTCGCTACGCCAACATGCCACGCGACACCGTCGAACGCGCCATCCAGAAGGGCGCGGGGCTGGGTGACACCAGCCACTTCGAGAACGTCCGCTACGAGGGCTACGCGCCGGGCGGTGTCGCGGTCGTTGTCGACGCCCTGACGGACAACCGCACGCGCACCATCGCGCTCGTGCGTGAGACCTTCGAGTCCTACGAGGGCCGCGTCGGCGCGTCCGGCTGTGTTGCCCACATGTTCGCCTACAAAGGCCAGATTGTGATCGTGGGCAAGAACCTGTCCGACGATAAGGTCATTGAGGCTGCCCTCGACGCCGGGGCGGAGGATGTCGTGAGCCCCGACCCGCTGCCCGACGAGGACGAGGACGGGGGCTGGACGGTGCTCACCGACATCCCCTCGTTCACGCGCGTCCGGGCGGCGCTCGAAAAGGCCAAGCTGCCGGTCGAAGAAGCGAGCCTCGCGATGATCCCTCTGGACACGCTTGATCTGACCGACGAGCAGACGGCCGCGGTCGAAGAGCTCGTTGAAGCCCTGGAAGAGCTCGACGACGTGCAGAAGGTCTACACCAACTCCTGAGGCTTTACCAGTACCCCGCTGTGCGGCTCTTCCAGCTCTCCAAGTCCTTGCGGACGTAGATGCGGTTGACCTCCAGCCAGCCCATGAAGAAGTAGTCCTGGTCCTTCATGTACTTGGCAAGGGCGGAATTGTCCGTGTGGTCGTGGTTCTCTTCCAGCAGCAGCACCTTGGGACGCCACTTCCGCAGGTTGAACCCGTGGAGGAGGTCAACCTCACCGCCCTCGACGTCGATGCTCGCCAGATCGACTTCCCCGCCCCGCTTCGCGAGTTCCGCGTCGCCCTCCAGCAGCGCGTCCATCGTGGTCTGCGGAACACTGATCTTCTTCGTCGCGGCCTTCGCCGCTTCAATGTCCTTGCGCGTCTTCTCGTCGGTGGTGTTGTACGAGAGCATGCCGCCGAAGTGGTCCGCCACCACGGTAAACTCCGTCGTCGCGGGTGAGCCGGGGCGGTTGAGCGCCGCGTGCACCACGCGGGAGTGCGTGCGTCGCGATCTGCATGCCTCGGCACGCTCCGGGATCGGCTCGATCAGCAGGCCCGTCCAGCCCAGGCACTCAAGCGCGTAACTGACGGAGAACGCGTAGCCGTCGAACGCCCCCACCTCGATGAAGTACCCCGTGGTCTGGCGGTCAAACAGGTCGTACGCGAGGCAGTCCTCATTGAACTGCGCCCGGAACTCGATCGGCGCGCGCGGCGTGAGCCCCTTGTCCTGCATCATCGCGCGGGCGTCGAGCGTGTACAACCGCCGCCGGAGACCGATGGCCTGGTGCGTCGCCGCCTGCGCATTGGTCCGCACCTGCGCGCTGATGTTCTGGAAGGCCTGCTGCACCTCTCGGACAAATTGCTGCATCTGCTGCGGGTTCATTCCGTCGTTCCTTCCACGAGCCCCCGTACCCGGCGCGCCGCGCCTTCCTGGTCGCGGAGCGACCGCAGGTCGGCCACAAGAGGGCCAGCGTAGCCCACGACCGACAACGCCACGCGGTAAGCCCCGATGTCGAGCCGCCCGGTCCCCGCCTCGACCCGCCCTCCCGCGTCCAGGTCGCTCAGCCGCGCGGACGCCGGTGCCGACGCGAGCCTGGTGATGGACGCCACCAGGTCCGTGCCCGATGCCAGCACCGCCGGGGGATCGACCGCCACCGCCATCCCCGGCGTCGCGTTGGGGGGGCAGGCGCAGTCGGCGATAACCGCACCCACCCGCTCCGCGTGCGTGCAGAGGTCAGCGGCGATCGCCCCCGGTTTGCCCGCGGGCAGTGCGATTGTGACGCTGAGCCGGGCTCCCCGATCGCCCCATTCACCGGCAAGCGAGATCGCGTCCCGGACGGCGCTCGCGGCGCGGTCCGCGTGCGCAGGGTCCGCAAAGTGCGCGGAGGGGATGAGCAGGTCCAGCCCGGAAATACCGGCGCCGCGCCGGCGCAGCATCGTCACAATCTCCCTGCGCGCGGACGCGTCCAATTCCCGCGGACGCAGGCCCGCCATCGCCGCATCGATCTGCACCCAGCGGTAGCCGACAGAGCATGCCCACTCCAGCACACCGCGCGCCGTGCCCCCCCAGGCGGTCCCCGGGCGGAGCGGCAGCCCGCTTAAAGAAAGACTCACCCGGCCGGGAACGTGCATGCCCGAAGCGTATCGCCGCACGACCGCACTTCTACGATGGACCATGCCCCGCCCCGGTTCATCCCTCCGTGTCGCCCATGCGGCGCACGTGTGCGCCCTGGGCATCTGGGCGGGCGCGATCGGGATGACGGCCGCGGCGGCCGCGGTGATCTTCCCCACGCTCAAGCAGCTCGCCCCGCGCCTGCCCGACTACCAGCGTGTGCCGGAGGAAGGACACTGGCTGCTCGCGGCGGGGCACGTCGCGTTCGGGATCTTCTCGGTTGCGGACCGGGTGCAGGTGGTGTGCGCCGTGGTCACGGCCGTCACATCGGTTTTCCTCGCGCGTGCGTGCTCATTCGCGCCCTCCCTCACCGGCCGTGTGCGGACGGTTTCGGTGCTGGCCGCCCTCCTCCTCGTCACGTACTACCTCCTGGTCCTGCAGCCCCGCATGACCTCGCACCTGCACGAACACTGGCGCCTGTCTGCGCTGGGGCAGGTAGAGGATGCGCGCGTGCACGAAGCGGCGTTCAGGAACGATCATCCGACTTCCAGCCGTGTTCTGGGCGCTCTGCTGCTCAGCACGCTCACCGCGCTGGTGCTGGGCGCGGGGCTGCCGTCCGTCAGCCCGCGGAGGACCAAGGAGTGAGCGTCCACCCCGCCCTCAAGCCCACCCGCGCGCAGCGTGCCCGGGCGGACCGCCTGTTGATCGCTCTCAGAGAGTCGTACCCGGGCGCACACTGCGAACTTCATTACACGAGCCCGCACGAACTGCTCGTCGCGACCATCCTTTCCGCACAGTCCACCGATGCCGGAGTCAACAAGGCCACGCCCGCGCTGTTCGCACGCTTCCCTTCCCCCGCTGCATTCGCGCGCGCGACGCCCACGGACATCGAGCCGTTCATCCGCAGCATCGGCCTGTTCCGCACGAAGGCCAGGGCCATCCATTCCGCCATGACGGCGGTCCAGAATGAATTCCAGGGCAACGTGCCGCGCACCATGGACGAGCTGCTCACGCTGCGCGGCGTGGCCCGCAAGACGGCCAACGTGGTGCTCGGCAACGCGTACGGCATCAACTGCGGCTTCGTGGTGGATACGCACATCCAACGCCTCGCCCAACGGCTGTGCCTCGCCCCACGCGGCGCGACCGTCGCGAAGGTTGAGCAGCACCTGATGTCGCTGTTCCCGCAGGACTCGTGGTGCGAGGTGTCGCACATGCTTATTTGGCATGGCCGCCGCGCGTGCAGGGCGCGGGGACCGGGGTGCGCAGCCCACCCGATCTGCCGGGAGTTTGGCACGTGCTGCGAGCTCCGACGAGCCCCGACGACTCGCCGAAAGTGATTGGTGCGCCCGCTATACTTCCGGCCCCACAGCATGCAGTACTGCACCACGGGAATGCCTTGAGCCAGACCGCCCCTTCCAGCACCCTCGCTCCGGACCTCGGATCCCTCGCCCAGGAGGGATCGCCACGCCGCGGCCGTCACAAGGTTTCCAGTGCCACCGGCGTCCGAGCCCTCCTCGAAACGACCAAGCCCGGCATCACCCGGCTCGTCACTATGACGAGTCTCGCCGGCTTCGTGCTGGTTGCGCTCACCCGATCGTGGAAGCCCGGGGACCTTGTGGTGACACTCGGCGCATGCGCGGTCGGAACCGCATTGTCCGCTGCGGGCGCAAACTCGCTGAATCAGTGGATGGAGGCGGCGCGCGATGCGCGGATGTCTCGCACCCTCGGTCGCCCATTGCCCACCCAGCGTGCGACTCAGTCCCAGGTGCTTGCGTTCGGCGTGGCTCTTTGCATCGCCGGGCTCGCCGTGCTGTGGCCTCTGTGCGGCCTGGTGCCGATGCTGGTGTCGCTCGCGTGCATGGTTTCGTACCTTGCGGTGTACACGCCCATGAAACCCGCGTCGCCACTCGCGACTTTCGTGGGAGCGTTGCCGGGGGCTCTGCCGCCGATGATCGGCTCGGCAGCGGCGTCCACGGCGGCAGGGTTTGGTGCCCTTCGTGAACCAGCGGGGTACGCCCTTTTCACCCTGATGTTCGTGTGGCAAATCCCCCACTTCCTTGCGATTGCCTGGATGTACCGTGACGATTACGCCCGCGGGGGATACGCGGTGCTGCCGGTGGTGGACGCTACCGGCGCGGGCACGGCGTGGACCATGGCGCTGTGGACTGGCGCGCTGCTCCCGGCGACGATACTTCCCGCGGTCGTGCTGCCGGACCTGCTCGGAGCGCCGTACGCCGTCACGGCGGCGCTCAGCGGCGTGCTGTTCGCGGTGCTCGCGGTGCGGCTGCTGCTGGACCGCGGCCGGGACCGTGCCCGCCAGCTGTTCTTTGGCAGCATCATCCACCTCCCCGTGCTGCTCACGGTCATGATGGGTGAAGCGCTTGTGCGTGGTTTGCACTAAAGCAGCACTCCCCTTGGCGATCATGCGGCCCTGGCTGCGCGGGTTGCGCCGTACGCCAGCGTGAGCACCAGCACGATGCTCGCCCCGGGCAGCCAGTCAAACTCAAAGCTCAGCACAAGGCCGCCCAAGATTCCCAGGACGCCAAACACAAGGGCCAGGATGAGGACCGGCGACCAGCGGGTCGAGATCCGCAATGCCGCGGCGCCGGGGAGCACGAGCAGAGCGGTCGCGAGCACGACGCCCGCCAGCTTCATCGTTACGACGGTGGCGAGGGCCAGGACCGTCATCAGGAAGAACTTGATCGCGCCGCCTCGAACGCCAACAGCCTGGGCGACGTGGGGGTCAAACGCCCAGAAGACCAGCGGGCGGCGGGCGAGCCAGAGGGCAGCGAGCGTGCAGGCAGCGGCGCCGGTCGCGACCCACGCGTCGCGCCAAGTGACGTCATTAATGGATCCGAAGAGGAAGCTCTCCCACGAGACCGTGGATGTGCTGAACTTGTGCAGCAGGAGCGCACCCACCGACATCGAAGCGACCAGCACGACGCCGATCGCGGTGTCCCCCTCGGTCTTGCCCTTCTCGCTCATCGCACCGATGACGAGGGCTGCGCCGAGGCAGAACGCCAGGACGACGGCGAACTGGCCCGTTGCCTGCGCGAGCCCGGCGCCGCCGAGCCCGAGGGCTACGGCGACGCCGACGCCCCCCAGGGCGGCGTGGCTGATGCCCTGCCCGATGAACGCGAGGCGCTTGAGCACGACGAGGACGCTGACGAAGGAGCACATCGCCGCGACGGCGAGGGCGGTGACCACGGGGGGCCGGAAGATCGGCGCGAGGTCGGGGTCGGTGAGGTAGTGGAACGTTTTCATGGGTGGTGCTTGTGCGACGGGTCGCTGCACGAGGACGCCGTGTGCGCATCGACGTGCACGTCCCCGAAGATCGCGGCTACGTCGTGCTTGAAGACCTCGGCGAGTACGCGCGGGGTGAGCCCCTGGGGTGCGACGTGGCTGTGCAGCGTGCGCGACAAGCACGCGATGCGGTCGCATCCCGCGGCGATGGTGCGGATGTCGTGGCTCACGACGATGAGCGTCAGGCCCAGCTGTTTCACGAGCGATCCCAGGAATTCGCCGAACTGCTGCTGGCCGGCCGGGTCGATCCCCACTGTGGGCTCGTCCAGGAGCAGCACCTTGGGCCTTCCGGCGAGCGCCCGCGCGATCATGACACGCTGCAGCTGGCCTCCGGACATCTGACCGATGGGCGTGTCGGCGACCTTGTCGGCCCCGACCAGGGCCATCGCTTCTTCCACATCGGTGCGTTGGCGAGCATTCAAGCCCTTCCAGGGGGCCATGCCCACTGTGACTCCCATTTGCACCACCTGGTGGGCCGAGAGTGGGAACGCCAATTCCGCCTCGATGCGTTGGGGGACGTACCCAATGACCCTGGCGCGGCGTGCTTCCTCCGGCGACATACCGAGCACCCGGACCGTCCCTTCGTAGCCGGTCAGGAGCCCGAGTGTTACTTTGAGGAGCGTGCTCTTGCCGCCGCCGTTGGGGCCCAGTATGCCCAGGCGGTGGCCCGCTTCGACGTCGAGTGAGATATCCTCGATCGCCGCGCGCTCTGCCCCGTCCGCGCTGCGGTATCGGAAGGTTACGTTCTTGTACTCGACGGCGTTCATAGGGTTCTGTTGCACTCCGCAGGAAGCGGGCGTGTACGCCCGTCCTTCGCTTCACTTTCTTTCGGCGTCCTGATCTGCCACGCCGCTCTTCTCTTCTCCCAGACCCTCGCACAGGGCATCGAGGTTTGCGCGCATCATGGTGAACCAGTCCCCGTCTCCCAGCGGGTCCAGCACCAGCAGCTTGACCCCCGCGAGCTGCGCGATTCGTTCTGCGCCGCTGGCGTTGGACTGCGGCTCGCGGAAGATCGCCCTCGCGCCGGACTCTTTCACCGCGCTCATCACCTTGGCGATGTCCCCGGGCGAACTCTCGCTGCTGGAGCCGATCCGGACGACCGCCGCCACCCGCAGGTCATACCTCTTTGCCAGGCGCGCGAACGCATCGTGGTGGGTCACAATCGGCTTTCCCTTCGCGTCTATGAGCCGCTCGCGGTACTCATGATCCATTGCGGCAACGCGCGCGAGCAGCGCGTCCTTGCGGGCGGCCATCGACATTGCCTCGTCCTCTGTCCATCCGCCTCGCGCTTTCAGCGCTACTTCCACGTGTTGGGCGGCGGAACGCACCAGGTCCTGCGCGAGCACGGGGTCCAGCCACAGGTGGGGGTCGGGGGAATGCTGCTCATCGTCGTGGTGGCCGCTGTCCTCTTTGTCGTGCTCCGTGCATTCGCTGCCCTGTACTGCCTGCAGTTTGGCATCCCCCACCACGTCCGCGAAGCACACCACCTCGTGTCCCCGCGCCAGCAGCTTGGCAGTGTGATTGCCGCGGCGATTGCGGGCAGCTTCCGCCACGCAACCGAGACTCCCGTTGCCCACCAGCGTCGTCATGGGTCGATGGTGGCGGCCGAGCCTGCATCAGTCCAGTGCATTGTGCTTCTGCAACCATAGCGAACATCTATGGATGATCTGTCGGCCGACCTGTCCCTCCGCCAGCTCGAGTACCTGGCCGCCGTCGTGGAGCTGGGCTCGGTGAGCCGGGCGCAGAACGAGGCCACCCGGCTGCAGCGCGAGGTGCAGCTCGACAACCCGTCGGTGAGCCTGGAGGAGACCATGGTCTCGATGCAGAAGGCCAGCCTGTCCTTCCAGGCCATGACCGAGGTGCGCAACCGCCTGGTCGAGGCCTACCAGCAAGTCATGAACATGCCCATCTGAGCCCAGTGAGCCCAACGTTCACCGCAGAGTAAGTCAACATGGAAGCCGCAGATAACAGTCCCCTCGCCGCGCTGAACCGCATTCCCGGGTTCCGCCAGCTGATCCTCCTGGCGGGCCTCGCCATCGCCATCGCCGCCGGCGTGACCGCGGCGTTTTACGTGCGCGAGCCGAGCTACTCGATGCTGTTCACCAACGTCAGCCAGGAAGAGGCCGGCGAGATCATGAACGCGTTGAATGCCACGGACATCCCCCACAAGGTGGACCCCAAGAGCGGCGCCATCCTCGTGGCCGGGGACCGCGTCCCCGAGGCGCGGCTGAAGCTCGCCTCCCAGGGCCTGCCCCGGGGCGCCGCGGTCGGCATGGAGATCATGCAGGAACAGGGCACCTTCGGCACCAGCCAGTTCATGGAGAACGCGCGCTACAACCACGCGCTGGAAACGGAGCTCGCCCGCACCATCAGCACGCTGCGCCCGGTGCAGGCCGCGCGCGTCCACCTGGCGCTGCCGGAGAACTCGGTGTTCCTGCGCAAGGAATTTACTGTCGGCGACCCCAGCACGATTGGAGCCTTGTTTCTCGACGCCAAGTATGACGACGGCTTTAACGCCTACCTGAATGGCGTTTGGGTGGCCGGACGCAACATGCCCTCGCAGAATGTGGCCTTTAACGCCAATGCTTCGCTCGACAAAGAGAATGTCACGGCCGAGACGTTTACCTTCGCGAACCGGGGTGGACTCTTGCGAGCGGGTAAAAATGTTCTCGCCGTGCAGTTCAACAACGTCGCCATCACGAATACCGACGCCTACTTCGAGGCTCAGCTCACTTCGGCGTCGACGCCGCCGCCGACGCCGTCGCCGGGCGTGCGCAACTCGGTGTTCGCGGCCAATGCCCCGCCCCAGATGCGGCAAGTTGAACATTTCCCGCAGCAGCCTCAGGGTGGGCAGGCCGTGCGAATCACGGCCAAGATCACTGACCCCAACGGCGTCGCCAATGTGAACCTGCAGTACCAGCTCGTCGATCCTGGCAATTACATCGAGCTCACCGCCCCCGCCTATCTGACGAGCTGGACGACGGTGGCGATGCGCGACGACGGGCTTTCCGGCGATGTGCAAGCGGGCGACGACGTCTATACCGTCATCATGCCGCCGGAACTACAGCTTCACCGGCGCCTGGTGCGCTACCGTGTGACCTCGGTCGACACGCTGGGCGCCAGCGTGACCGGCCCGCTGCCGGACGACACGCAGCCTAATTTTGCCTACTACGTCTATAACGGCGTACCGGCTTGGAGCGGGGCGATTGATCCCAAGAGTACCGATCCGGTCAAAAAGGCGGTGGTCACGTACGGCGAAACCGTGATGAACAGCCTGCCCGTCTATCAATTGCTGACCAAACGCCAGTCGCATGTCGACAGCCAGTTCATTCCGAACTCGACGCGCACCGCGGGCTATGACGGCGACGTCTACCTCTGGACCGGCACGTTCATCTTCAACGGCCAGGTTTACGACCACATCCACTATCGTGCCCGGGGCGGCGTGTGGCGCTACGCCATGGGCAAGAATATGTGGAAATTC
>CALLYM010000149.1 GCA_937858155.1 uncultured Phycisphaerales bacterium
TCTCCCAGGACGGCATGCAGTTGATCCAGGATATCCGCACCATCTACGACAACTATCAGTTCAAGACCAAGATTCTCGCCGCCAGCATCCGCCACACCAACCACATGCTGCACTGCGCGCTCGCGGGAGCGGACGTCGCGACGTGCCCGCTCAAGGTCATCCAAGACTGCATGAAGCACCCGCTAACAGACAAGGGTATTGAGATATTCCTGGCGGACTACAAGAAGGCATTCGGGCAGTAGGGTCAGGCATCGATTCGGAAGTTCCGCATCATGTGCGTGTCTTCGTGCTCCAGGTTGTGGCAGTGGTACACGTACAGCCCGGGCAGCTTGCTCCACTGCACCATGACGCGCACCTGTTCGCCGGGCCACAGAATGAACGTGTCCTTCCACCCTTCGTCCAGGAATCCCTCCCGCACGGTGTCGTAGCTGGGCATCATGTCGGGGTGCAGGATGGTTCGTTCCAGGATCTGGAACTGCCTGCCGTGCACGTGCATCGGGTGCGCCATCGAAAGCCCCGCGACCCAGGGGTTGTTGAACTCCAGGATTTCCAGCGATCCCGCCCGCACGATCTCGTTCGGCAGGAGGCTGTCGATGTCGTACATGGTGTCGTTGATCAGGAAGTGCCCGAGCGACAGGTTAATGCCGATATTCCACGCCCGCGGCTCATTCAGGTTCACAGCCAGCGCTGGCTCCAGGCGAGGCACTGCGCTCAGAACAGCGGGAGGAGCTGAGAGTGTCTCAACGCCCCCAAATGCCATTCGGAAGGTGCAGATATCGAATGCTGCGCCGTTGGGCAGCGGGGCGTTGGTCCCCAGGAGAGGGTTGAATGCGAGGCTGCGGAGTTTGACCTCGCTATTGATTGTCTTGGCGCGGAAGTCCACCCACAGTTCCACCCGCTCTCCCGGAGCAAGCATCACGTACGGCTTGGTCACCGGACGGGCGAGCAGGCCGCCGTCGCTGCCGATGACCACCAGCGGCGTGCCGTCGCTGAAGGCGAGTTTGTAGAACCGCGAGTTGGACCCATTCAGCACGCGCATGCGGTACACGCGCTGGGCGCACTGGTGGATGTAGTTTTCCTGACCGTTGACGAGCACCGAGGTGCCCAGGTACCCGAACAGCGGGCCGGTCTGGTACACGAATTGGTTGGACGCGTTGAACCGTCGGTCCTGGATGACGAGCGGGATGTCATAGACGCCGCGTGGCAGCGCCAATCGCTGCTCTTCGTCGTCCTGCACAATGAAAAGGCCCGCAAGCCCGTTGTGAACCTGGTAACCGGTGAGTCCATCCGGGTGCGGGTGGTACCAGTAGGTTCCGGCCCGGTTTGTCACGCGGAAGTTGTAGTTGTACGCGCTCCCGGGTGGTACAACATCCCGCGGGTGCCCGTCCTGCTCGCTGGGCACGTCGAGCCCGTGCCAGTGCGTGATGGTGGACTGGCTCAGGTTGTTGACCATCCGTACGTTGAGGTTCTGGCCGCGGCGCACGGTGAACGTGGGGCCCAGGTAGGAGGGGCCGGGCGAGAGGATCTCTGGATTGCCCGAGGTCACAACACCGTCGTACTTCCAGACGCTCGTCGCCTGGCCAGCCGCGCGCACCTGCACGCCCGAGTTCATGTTCATGAAGAGGTCGACCGAGGCGTCGGTGGGGAGGGCTGTTGTGCGCTTAGCGACCTGCGCGCCAACGCGACTCGAGAGGCCGGTGAGGCCTGCCGCGGCGCCGGCGAATGCGGTCAGCCCCGCAAGTTTCAGAGCGTCCCTTCGTGAAAGTGACGCGTCAATTGGCTGGCCTTCCACACACACCTCCCGATCCCGTGCCACGCGAACCAGCAATGCAGGCAATTGTGTCGCTCGAACGGGCCCTGAGCAAGCCCAAACCGGACATTCGCACCACGATTCGGGCGGTTGCGTGTCAAATAACCCACGTATGGAGGATTACCCGTCAGGAAGCAGTATTTGTGGGGGGTACTGGGCGTTCAAGCGTTCTACCCATGGGCTCGCGAAAGAGGCTTCAGGCGGTCCCTCTCGCAGCGAATGATCCCATCTACCACAGTCAGAATCGCACGGCCCCGGAGTTTCCAGCCAGCAAATGGGGTGTTCTTCGACTTACTCGCGAGGTCCGAGGACCAGCACACCCAGGGAACGTCAGGGTCGATGACCGTGACATCGGCCGGGCCCCCCACCCGCAATGTGCCGAATCCAAAACGATCCAGACCGCAGAGCACGGCCGGAGCCGTGGTGAGCATGGCTATAAGATGGGTCCAATCGATTGCCCCGCTACGAACGAGCGATTCGATGTAAATGGACAGGGCGGTTTCCAGCCCGACCATTCCGAACGGGGCTTCCTCGAAGGGCAGCGCCTTTTCGTCCGCACTGTGCGGCGCGTGGTCCGTCGCTAATACCGTGATCGTCCCGTCCACGATCCCCTCGATCAGCCCCTTGATGTCATTCTGCTCCCGAACTGGCGGATTTACCTTCCCCAGCGTGTTGTACTGGTCGCAGCACTCGTGCGTGAGCGACAGGTGGTGGGGCGACGCCTCGCCCGTCACGGGCTGTCCCTCGACCCGCGCCCGCCGCAGGATGTCCACGCTCCCCGCGCTGCTGATGTGCTGCACGTGGTACCTGCAGTGGACATTCTTGTTCAGGCGGACGTCGCGCTCGATGACCACTTCCTCCGCCGCGCGGGGCCAGCCCGCGAGCCCCAGCCGCACCGCGACGCTCCCCGCGTGCATCGCGCTGCCCTTGGTCATCGTGGGGTCCTGGCAGTGCTGCATGAAGCACAGGCCTGTGGGCGCGATTGCACTCAGCACGCGCGACATCATTCCGGCGGTGGGCACACAGTCCCCATCATCGCTGTACGCGACCGCCCCGGCTTCCTTCAGCAGGTGAACCTCGGTGAGCTCCTCACCGCGCCGCCCTTTCGTCGCCGCCGCGACCGGGAAAACCCGGCACACCCCGGACTGCGCCGCGTGCTGCTGCACGAGCGCGAGCACCTCGGGGCTGTCGAGCGCCGGGCTCGTGTTGGGCATGCAGCACACGCTCGTGAAACCACCGGCGACCGCCGCCGCGGTGCCGGTCGCGATGGTCTCCTTGTGCTCGTGCCCGGGTTCCCTGAGGTGGACGTGCGGATCAATCAGTCCCGGCGTGACAATGCACCCCTCGGCGTCGAACACCTTTGCCGCGGGCGACCTGGGCAGTGCCGGCCCGATTGCCACGACCAGCCCGTTGTCCAGCGCGACGTCGCTCACGCGGTCCGTGCGGCTCGCGGGATCGATAACACGTCCGTTGGTGATCAGAACTGAAGGCATAAGCGCAGGGTAGATGCGGGTTGTGGCTGGGTTCTGGTGTAGGCCCTCAGCCCGTAGGCAACCAATGCAGCAGCGGGGCTGAATCTGGCAGGGCTGGCCTTTGACGGGGTCGCTTCCTATGCTCCTCCCCCGGCCCAAAGGCCGGGTTCTTACACCATCGGGGTGTAGCGCAGCTTGGTTAGCGCGTTTGACTGGGGGTCAAAAGGTCGGCGGTTCGAATCCGCCCACCCCGACTTCACGCGGAGCATCACGCTCCGCGTTTTTTCATGGCGCTTTTCCTTCGCGCGTACGCCCCATTCCCTATCCCCCGGGGGCAGAGCGGCTCTACCCAAGGCGGGAGTCCCGGTACCCTTCTGGTCGCAGGACCACCCCATGCCCACGCCACGCAAGCCCGCCAAACGCTCCACCAAGCCACGCGCACCCGCCGCGTCCAGCACTGATTCTCCCGACTGGCAATCCACCACTCTCGCCCGCGTCCGCGCCCTCATCTTCCGCGCTTGCCCCGACGCCGTCGAGGAACGCAAGTGGAAAAAACCCTCCAATAACATGCTCGGCGTGCCCGTCTGGTCCAGCGCGGCGAGCGGTGGTGGGAGTGGCGGTGGGGGGATCATCTGCACAGGTGAAACCTACAAGGCCGCCGTTAAACTCACCTTCGCCCACGGCGCCGCCCTTCCCGACCCCGCTCGACTCTTCAACGCGAGCCTCGAGGGCAGCACCCGGCGCGCCATCGACATCCACGAGGGCGACACCCTGAACGAACGCGCGTTCCAGACCCTCATCCGCGCCGCCGACGCGCTCAACAAAGCGTCCCTACCCGCACGCAAGAAGTCGCCGAGGCGCTAAATGGGCAAGAAACCAAAGAAGTCATCGCGCACCTCGAAGAAAACCGCTCACGCGCGCCGCCCGCGGCCCTCCAAACCCCGCCTCCTCTCCGGCGGCAACCCCCAAGTCAAGAAAGCCCACGGCGACACGCCCGTCCAGACCTACATCACCGCCATCTCCGGCTGGAAGCGCGACACCGCCCGACGCCTCGACGCCCTCATCACCGCAACCGTGCCCAACGTTCGCAAGGCCATCAAGTGGAACTCACCGTTCTACGCCGCTGGTGACGCGCAGAGTGATGGCACCGACCACAAACCCGCCTGGTTCCTCACGCTCCACTGCGTCACTCACTACATCAAAGTCGCCTTCCTCCGCGGCACATCCCTGCGTCCCCTGCCGCCGGTCTCATCCAAGCAGAAAGAAGTCCGCTACCTCCACATCCACAAGCGCGACACTCTCGACGAACGCCAGTTGGCCGACTGGATCACCCAGGCCGCGAGACTGCCCGGCGTGCGAATGTGATTGTGAGCCAACCGCTCACACGATCTTCACCCACGTCTCCGTCTCTAACTTGCTCTCGTCGCTCGTCCAGTGCCCATATACCTCCACCATGGGCCATCCCATCCGGTGCCCCGCCACCTCCAGCGCCTTCCGCATTGCGGCCCCTGTGACCGGGATCAGGTGGTACGGCCCAACATGTTTCCACACCGCGTAGCGAGTGAGGCGGACTGTCTTGCGTTCCAACTCCGACGCGCCGGTCATCGCCTCCGCGCCCGTTCCCAGCACCACGCCCGCGAACACCATGCACTCCCCCGCCCCGCTCGGTGCTGCGTCGTACACCACGCGGTTGACGCCGTCGTGGGGGAGACTGTTCCCCTTGACCACCGGCCACACGCGCCCCAGCAGCGCCATGATCTCCTCGCCAAACTTCTTCGCGGGGTCATGCAGGAGCGAGAAGCCATGAACGGTGAATTCGACCGGGGTCGAGCGGATGTCAGGAAGCATGCGCAACCGTATCCAGCCGTGTGCGCCGACCACCAAGACCTACTCTCCTTCCCGCATGGCACTCCTCACGCTCGCCAGCAGCCCGGACACCGAATCCGTACTGCTCATCGTCCTCATTCAACTCTGCGTCATCATCGCCGCCGCGCGCCTCTTTGCGTGGCTCTTCCGCAAACTCAACCAGCCCGCGGTTGTGGGCGAAATCCTCGCAGGCCTCATCCTGGGCCCTTCACTCTTCGGCCGTTTCTTTCCCGACGCGTTCCACTACGTCTTTGACCCGAGCGTGGGCCCCATCTTCCGCGTCCTGAGCCAGTTGGGTCTGGTCTTCCTCCTCTTCCTCATCGGCCTCGAGTTTGACTTCAAGCACCTCAAGACCAGCGGCCGCTCGTCCCTCGCCGTCTCCATCGCCGGCATCCTGCTCCCCTTCGCGCTCGGGTACGGCCTCGCCCACTGGATGCACCCGCACCTGGAGCAAGTCGTCAAGGAAGTCACCGGCGCGGACGGCGCAACGGAAACCGTCGCCCACACCGTCCCCTTCACTGGCTTCGCCCTCTTCATGGGCACCGCCATGTCGATCACCGCGATCCCCATCCTGGGCCGCATCATGATCGAGCTCAACATCAACCGCTCGCGCCTGGGCGCCATGACGATCACCGCCGCCGCCGTGGACGACGCCGCGGGCTGGATCATCCTCGCCACTGTCAGCGCACTGGTCAAGTCCCAGTTCGTGCCTGTGAACACACTGAAAATGCTGGGCGAAACCGTCGCGTTTGCGCTCCTCATGGTCTTTGCCGTCCGCCCCCTCATGGTCCGCTTCATCCGGTTCACGGTGCGGAAACCAGGTGCCGACCTGGGCCTGACGCCCCTCGCTGTCACCATCATCGTCGTCTTCCTCTGCGCAATCGCCACCAACCTCATTGGCATCTTCGCCATCTTCGGTGCCTTCATGCTCGGGGCGACGCTCTCCAGCGAAGAGGCTTTCCGTGAGGCCATCGCTCGCTCACTCCGCCCCCTCGTCACGGCCTTTTTTCTTCCCATCTTCTTCACCTACACAGGCCTTCACACCGACATCGGCTCTCTCCACGGCTCCCTCATGTGGCTCTTCGCCCTTGCCGTTTCCGCCGCTGCCATCATCGGCAAGTTCGGCGGCTGCACGCTCGCCGCACGCCTCACGGGCAACTCCACGCGCGAATCGGCCTGCATCGGCGTCATGATGAACACCCGCGCCCTCATGGAACTCATCGTCATCAACGTGGGCTACGACCTGGGCGTGATCCCCAAGAGCGTCTTCTGCATGCTCGTCCTGATGGCCGTCCTCACCACCATCATGACGACGCCCATTCTCCTCCGCTTCGCTAAGGGCACCGAACTCGAACCCCTCATCGCCCAATCCGACTTCCGCCGTCAAGCCACTACATCCACCTAGTTTTTCACCCCCACAGCCTCTCGCCTTCGTGTCGGCTGTCCACTTTCCGCTGTGCAAAGTTCACTGTTCACCGCTCATTTGCCCCCCACGCTCATGCCCACCACCTCCCCCAAGGTCACCGCCTACATCACCGACGCACCCGACTTCGCCAGACCCATCCTTGCCCACCTCCGCGCGATCGTGCACGAAGCCTGCCCCGACGTCGTCGAGCACATCAAGTGGGGCATGCCCTCCCTCGAGCACAAAGGCCCTATGTGCGGCTTCGCGGCGTTCAAGCAGCACTGTGTTTTCGGGTTCTGGAAGCACAAACTGCTCTTTGATGGGCCAGCGAACGCAGAAGCAAAGATGGAAGCCGGCGTCATCGCCGAGCCCCGCGGCCGCATCGCCTCGCTCAAGGACCTCCCTCCCAAGCGCGTCATCGTGGAACTCGTCAAGCGCGCTGCCGCTCTGAACGACGCGGGCGTAAAGGTCGAACGTGTGAAGAAGCCCAAGACCAGAGTGGTGGTCCCGAGAGACTTGGCCAGCGCTCTTAAGAACAACGCCAACGCCGCCGAGCACTTCGCCGCCTTCTCCTATTCCAAGCGCAAGGACTATGTGGAGTGGCTGACCGACGCAAAGACTCCCGAAACCCGCGCTAAACGCCTCGCTACCGCCGTCAACTGGATCAGCCAGGGCAAAGGCCGCAACTGGAAGTACGAACGCTGCTAGACGCATCTGATGGTGCACGCGGAGTACGCTCCCACACATGAACCCCGCTCCCAACACTACCTCTAGCCCACTCTCCAAACTCCCCGCCATCACACTCTGGTTCTGGGTCATGAAAGTCGCCGCCACCACCCTCGGCGAAACACTCGGCGATTTCCTCTCCAAAGGCCCCGAGCACGGCGGCATCAACCTCGGCTACGGCCTCGCTTCCGTCCTCGTCCTCGCCATCTTCTTCGCCACCCTCATCCCCCAAATCCTCTCTAGACGCTATCTCCCCTTCCTCTACTGGGCCGTCATCCTCTCCACCAGCACCGCCGGCACGACCATGTCCGACTTCATGGACCGCACGCTGGGCCTGGGCTACGCGAAGGGCACCGCGATCCTCGTCACGCTCCTCATCGCCGCGCTTGTCATCTGGCGACTGGTGGAGGGCTCCATCTCCGTCAGCACCGTCCGCACCCGCCGCGCCGAACTCTTCTACTGGCTCGCCATACTGGCCTCCAACACCCTCGGCACCGCACTGGGAGACTACCTCGCTGATGAAGAACAGGGCCCTGGCCTGGGATTCATGGGCGGCGCGATCCTCATCGGCTCGATCATCGCGCTCATCGCCATCATCTACGTCGTCGCGCGGCGACTCAAACTCCTGGGCGTCACCCTCACCGTCGCACTCTTCTGGGCCGCCTTCGTCCTCACCCGCCCCTTCGGTGGATTATGCAGCAACCGATGTGTTCCCGGAGGTAGATCGGGCGGTGTGGAGA
>CALLYM010000150.1 GCA_937858155.1 uncultured Phycisphaerales bacterium
TGGAACGGCAGGTATTGCGCGATGGACTGGATCAGCGGCTACTTCACCCGAGCGCGTGACAACGATTTTCTGATGGGCCGCGGCCACAAGGCGCCAGGGCATGAGGGTTGGCAGTGCGACTTTGACTTTCTGCTGACGGAAAAAGGCAAGAAGCACGTCATCGAAAAGACCAAGGAGGCCGCATGAAAGCCGAAGCCATTCACCAACTTGTGCAGTACAACGAGATCTGCCAGTTCCTCTACAAGGAGGCACGCCTGCAGGACGAGCACCGCTATGACGAGTGGGAGGCGCTGTGGACCGATGATGCCGTCTACTGGGTGCCCGCCAACGGCGAGGACATCGACCCCGAGGCGCAGATGTCCGTGATCTACGACAACCGCTCGCGCATCGCCCTGCGCATCCGCCAGTACCACACCGGCAAACGCTACAGCCAGCTGCCCACCTCGCGCCTGCGCCGGGTGATCGGCAACGTGGAGGTGCTGGGCGAGGAGCCGGGTGGCACGCGGGTGACGGCCAACATGCTGCTGTACGAGTCGCATCGCCGTGGCCAGATCCTCTGGGCCGCGCGCAACGAATACCTGCTGCGGCAGACGGCCGAGGGCTGGCGCATGGCGTTCAAGAAGGTGGCGCTGGTGAATGACGATGCGGTCAACGCGCCGCCAGGGAGCAAACTGCTGCACGTGACCTACGAGGACGGCCCGGGCGGGCTGAACGTGACGGACGTGCCCAACATGCTCGTGAACAAGGGGTTCCGGATCACGAAGATCGCGGAGGAACCGGTGAATCTGGAGACGGCGTTCATGAGGCTGACCAAGGGCCTTGTGCAATAGGGATCAAGAATCTGGCAGAGAGTGAGGGGTTTGGAAGCGGACGCGCTGCAACTCGGTGGGCCGTTCGTCCCGAAGTGCCTGGACTGCGGGTACGACCTTACTTCCTTGCCCGACGGCGTGTGCCCGGAGTGTGGTCACGCGTTCACTATCGAGAGGCTTCGAGCGGCGGATCGCGCCCGGCATGAGCGGATAGGGCTGCTGCGAAAGAGTGCGCTCACGGTGCCGCTCGTTGGGTCGTTGGCAGTGTCCTGCTTTGGATCAGGGGCGCAGTCCTACTGGCTGTTCGGATTTCTGCTCTTCATCGTGTGCGCGGCGGGGTACTTGTACTTCCGCCTGTGGTATGACGTGCTGCTTACCCAGTCGGAGGTGCTGCTCGTGCTGCTGCTGCCGCTGTTCACACTACTCATAGGCATCAGCACGAACCCATCACCATGGCCCGGAGTCGCACTGACCATTGGCGTGAGCGCAGTTGTGGCGTGGGCGGCGTTACGGTGGTCACCCCTCATGTCCGCGGGGATCATTCTGTGGGTGGTCATGCTGCCGATGCTGGGGTGCGGCGCTGTCATGGTGCTTGACGGGGTCGTCAAACAGGCGAAAGGCCTGCACTGGAGCGAATTTAGCTGGCCCGCCATCCCGCGATGGCGGGCGCTGACGGCCGCGGAGGCGTTGCCGACCGGGGGCGCGGTGATCGCGTGCGGGTGTGTGGTTGGGGTGATGACAGTGTTTTACGCCCGCCGGGCGCTGGTGCGGCTGCGGCGGCGGGGCTTGTTCAAGAAGTCGCCGAGAGGGATCCTCGAGCAACTCCGGACGTTCCTTCCATGAATGGAGTCGATTCTCCTAGAATCACTCGTGCGGATCCTTCTCCCCAACCCCCGCGGTTTCTGTGCCGGCGTGCGCATGGCGGTGGATGTCATTGACCAGGTGCTGGAGCTGTTCCCTGGGCGTGAGGTGTACTGCTTCCATGAGATCGTGCACAACAAGCACGTTGTGGGGCGGTTCCGCGACCGGGGGGTGAAGTTTGTCGACGACCTGCACGAGGTGCCGGGCGGGGCGATCGTTGTGTTCTCGGCGCACGGAGTATCGCCGGCTGTGCGGCAGATCGCCAGGGAGCGCAACCTCACGCCCATTGATGCCACCTGCCCGCTCGTGACGAAGGTGCACGCGGAAGCGGTGCGGTACGCGAGGCAGGGGTACCAGATCCTTCTCGTGGGACACAAGAACCACCAGGAGGTCGCGGGCACCTTTGGGGAGGCACCAGCGGCGACGCAGGTGGTGGAATCGCCGAGCGACATCGCTCACCTGGTGATCAAGGACCCCGACAAACTAGTGTACCTCACGCAGACAACGCTGAGCACGGACGATGCGGCGGTGATCATCGACGCGCTCAGGAGCGCGTTCCCGAGGATCAAGGAGCCGCCCAGCAGCGACATCTGCTACGCAACAACCAACCGCCAGCACGCCGTACGGGCGTTGGCGGGCCGGTGCGACCTTGTGCTCGTCATCGGCAGCAAGAACAGCAGCAACAGCGTGCGGCTCACCGAGATTTCCGAGAACTGCGGCACTCCCGCACGCCTGCTGGACGACGTCTCGGAGATCGACTGGTCGTGGTTTCCGACGGGCCAGGAAGTGGTGCTGCTCACGGCGGGAGCCAGCGCGCCCGAGGACCTGGTCGCGGGCGTGTGCCGCTCGCTGCTGGAGCGCTTTGGCGGAGACATCGAGGTGTGCGAGGTCTTCCACGAAGAAGTCGAGTTCCTCGCTCCCGCGGCACTGCGGAAGGCGATGACCGAACAGGGGATCGACCCGCAGACTCGGCGGTTCCGCGTGGAAGCCCCGACGGTAACCCGAGAGGCGTACGGTGCGGTCGCGCTGACGGTGAGCGCAGGGAAGCGTTCGTGAACCACCCCACCAACCACATCTTTGAGCACACGCCAGAATCCCTGGCCGCATGGTGCACACGCGTGGGAATGCCCGCATTCCGCGCGAATCAGATTCTGGAGTGGGTCTATATGAAGGGCGTCGCCGACCCGGCGAAGATGTCCAACCTCAGCGTCCGAGACCGCGAAACACTCGCACGCGAGATGGTGTTCGTCTCCGGGGACATCGTAAAGCAGCAGGCCGCGAGCGACGGCACGCTGAAGCTGCTGGTGCAATGGAGGGAGAGGGACGAAGAAACGGAGCAACGGGGAGTCGGAGCGGGTGATGCCTCCTCCATGGGGCAGTTGGTGTCGCTCCCCCAACTGGGCATGGATGCTCCAGTCGGCCTCACGCAGGACCCAACGCGCCAAACCGAGTGTGTGATGATCCCCGCGGACGATCGACGGACGGCGTGCATCAGCAGCCAGGTGGGGTGCCCGGTGGGGTGCAAGTTCTGTGCGTCGGGCCTCGGCGGGCTGGACGCAAACCTCTCCGCGGGGCGGATCGTGGAGCAGGTGTGGCTCCTGCGGAAGGCGATGCAGGAAGGCGGATCCGATCAGGAATTCACCCGTATCACCAACGTCGTTTTCATGGGGATGGGCGAGCCGCTCGCGAACCTCGCGGCGGTGGTGCCGGCGGTTCGGACGATCTGCTCGCTCTGGGGTCACGCGATTTCGGCCAGGAAAGTGACGATCTCGACGGTGGGACTGCCCAAGGCCATCGAGAAGCTGGCGGAGCAATTGGACATGCCGGTCACGCTGGCGCTCTCGCTGCACGCGCCCAACGACGAGTTGCGGCGTGAGCTGATCCCGTGGGCCGAGTTCACGACGATCAAGGACCTGCTCGCGGCGCTCCAACGCTGGTTCGAGAAGACAGGCCGTGAGGTGACGCTGGAGTACACGCTGCTGCGGGGCGTGAACGACAGGCCCGAGCACGCAAGGCAGCTCGCGGACCTCTCCAAGACGCTGCGTGCCAATATCAACCTCATCCGGTACAACGAGGTCGCGGGGATGCCGTTCGAACGCCCGCGGGATGAGGACGTGCGGTCGTTCCAGGAGTACCTGCGTTCACGGAATGTCAACGTCCACATCCGCGCCAGCCGCGGGCGTGACATCGCCGCCGCGTGCGGGCAGTTGCGGCACGAGACGGGCCACAAGGCCAGGAAGCGGAGCGACGCGATAGGCACATGAGCGAACGACGGTGCCGGGCGGGGAGGGAGTCATGCCGGGTGCATTCCACTCATTCTCGCCGCTGCACTTCGCGATTCTCGCGGGCTATGCCTGCGTCACGCTGGCGCTTGCGCTCCTCGGCTTGAAGTGGCGGGGCTCATCGCGCGGGACCACCCTCCATCGGCTGTGGACGGCGTTCGTGGTGATCGTGCAGGGGCTCAACATCGTGTACTGGGCCACGCCGCCGAACCTGGAACCGGCGACGAGCCTGCCGCTGCACATCTGCGACCTTGCGGGCATCACGGCGGTGCTGGTGATGGCGACGCGGGCGCGCGTGTGGCGGACGGTGCTGTACTACTGGGGGCTGGGACTCTCGACGCAGGCTTTCTTGACGCCCATCATCACCGACGGGCCGGGCACGTTCCGGTTCCACCTCTTCTTTGCCAGCCACCTCACGATCGTCGCGACGGCGGTGTACGACGTGGTTGTGAGGCGGTATCGCCCGGCGTGGCGGGACCTGTTCGTGATCACGGGCGTGATGTTTGCCTGGGGAGCGGTGGTCATTCCGCTGGACATCGCGATGGGGTGGAACTACGGGTATGTCGGGAACACGAAGCCATTGCAACCGACCTTGATCGACAAGCTGGGAACGTGGCCGTTGCGGCTTGTATGGATGTTCATTATCGCCGAGAGTGCGTTTGTCCTCATGACGGCCGTGTGGTGGCGGACGGCAGGAGTGAAGCCTCACAGCAGCGACGCAACGGGGAAGGGTGCGGCTGGGTAGACACTCTGGGGCGGAACGGAGTCGGCACGTTCTCCTTGACGACCCTAACGTCCAGCGCATGGTCCGCCTGTGCCTTGCACTTGTCCCCCTCTCGTTCCTCCTGTCGCTCATTGCGACGCGGGTCGTCCGTGGCCTGAGCGTGCGGGCGGGGGCGCACGACACAGGGCCGATTGCGGGGCAAATCAAAGAAACCGCTCGCCGGGTGCCGAACACGGGCGGTGTGGCGATTTTCCTTGGTATCTCGCTGCCGATGCTGATGCTGGTATGGGTCCTCGCGCCCGGGCAGATCGATCCCCACGACTGGAACCTGGTGCCTGCAGATATGCACGAACACCTTGCGGGCCTCAAGAGCAAGGCGGCGGATGCAGGGGTGATGCTGGGGTGCCTGCTTGGCGTCCACGTGCTTGGGCTGGTGGACGACCGAAGGCCGCTCGGCCCATGGATCAAACTCTCGATCACCCTGGCACTTATCACGGTGCTGGTCGTCGCGACCGATTCACGCCTGCTCACGATGCTCGACGCGTGGGCGGGCGGGCGGTGGCTTTCGGTCGCGCTGACGGTGCTTTGGATCGGCGCCATCACGAACGCGATGAACTTTCTGGACAACATGGACGGCCTCGCGGGCGGCGTGGCGCTCGTCGCGTCGTCGATGTTTCTGTGGGCGGCGCTCGCGGGGCAGCAGTGGTTTGTGGGTGCGTGCTTCGCGCTGGCGGCGGGGGCGTGCGCGGCGTTCCTGGTGTTCAATTTTCCCTGGCGCGGCAGCGCGGGGCGGGGTGCCAGCATTTTCATGGGGGACGGCGGCAGCCTTCTATTGGGCACACTTCTCGCCTTCCTGAGCGTGCGTTTGACCTATTCGACGATCGGCGGCGATGGCACCCGGTGGGCGGGGCAGGCGGGCGCGCACGCCGCGTGGTACGGCCTGCTCATGCCGGTCGCCACCCTCGCGGTACCTGTGTATGACATGGTCGCCGTGACGGTCATCCGGCTGCGGCAGGGGCGTTCGCCGTTCGTGGGCGACCTCAACCACCTGTCGCACAGGCTTGTGCGAAGGGGGCTTTCGAAGCGCGCCGCGGTCGTGGTGATCTGTTGCTTCACCGCCATCACCGGCATGTGCGGCGTGCTGCTGCTGAGCGCTGGCCCGCGGGAGGCGGGGACGCTGGGCGCGCTCGTGGCGCTCATGATGATCACGCTCGCACTGCTGGAGTTTGCCGGGAGCGACTCGGGCGTGCAGACGCCGCCGCC
This sequence comes from uncultured Phycisphaerales bacterium, assembly GCA_937858155.1. Taxonomy (GTDB): domain Bacteria; phylum Planctomycetota; class Phycisphaerae; order Phycisphaerales; family UBA1924; genus BJHL01. Next base: position 5,940 of record CALLYM010000150.1, read on the forward strand.
CGCGCAGCACGGCGGGGGTGCGGGGTGAGCGTCGCATTCCCGGGTACCGGATCGGCCCGCGAGGCAGCTTCCGCCAGGGCCCCTGAGGCCCGTGTGCTTGCGGGTGTCGCGATTATTTCTTGCGTGGTAGCCCTGCGGTGTCTTTCCACGTTTGATCCCTTCCCTTATTGGTCGGGAGACCCCTTCGAGTCGCCTGCTCCTGTGGTGGGCTTGACGCCGGCGACGAGCGTCATGCTCGACATGGTCACGGCTCTGGGCGCGGCTGTGGCGTGCAGCGCGATGCGGGCGGGGGAGCTGCGCCGGAGCGCGTGGGGCCTTGCGGCAGCGGCGCTGGCGCTCTTCGTCGTGCTGCGCCACATGGGCGGCGCGACAGGCCTGGACAACTTCGTGTACGGGCTGATGCAGGTGAGCGGCTTTGTGGGCGCCGCAACAGTCTTTGGAGTTGCCGGGCGCCCGCGTGTTCGGCGGCTCGTGCTCGCGGCGCTGATGGGCCTGCTCGGCGTGCTCATTGTCCGGGCGCTGCAACAGGTTTACATCGAGCACCCGCGGACGCTGGAGAACTTCCGCGCCACGCGCGAGCAGTTCTTCCGGTCGCAGGGCTGGACACCCGATTCAGGAATGGCCAAGGCGTTCGAAAGACGCCTGAGCCAGCCCGAGGCCAGCGGGTACTTTGGCATGGCCAACGCTCTGGCGACGCTGGGTGCGGCGGGGATGATGGTCGGCGCGGGGCTTTTCCGCGCGTCGCGGAATGAACAACGGGATCAACGCCCGAGGCGTTCGTTCATGGGGCTGCCAAGCCTCGTGCTGATCGTCCTGTCGGGTGCGCTCGTGTACTACGCGGGAGCCAAGGGTGGACTTGCCGCGGCCGGGCTTGGCGTCTTTGCCGTGCTGATCGCCTTCGCACTACAGAAACGCGCCGTGTCCGTGCCCACGACCGTGGCGCGGCTGATTGGTCCCGCGGCGGTGCTGGCGACGCTGGGCGCGGTGGTCGTTCGCGGCATGATCGGCACACGCATCGGCGAACTTTCCGTCCTGTTTCGCTGGTTCTACATGCAAGCCGCGGCACGCATCATCGGTGAGCACCCACTGATGGGTGTGGGGCCGATGGGCTTCAAAGGCGCCTACCTGCTCGCGAAAAACCCGCTGTCACCCGAGGAAGTCACAAGCCCGCACAGCGTGCTGCTGGACCTGATGGCAGGGCTGGGCATCGGCGGCGTCGCATTGGCAGTGGTGTGGATGTTCTGGACGTCATTGGGAGCGATCGGGCTGGTCCGAACACGCAACGGTGTCGATGGCGCAGGACCCCCGCTTCCGAGCGATCCGCAGGATTGGAAGCTTGTGGCACTGGTGCTCACGCTCGCGACGATCGCGGCGATCGGTCTGGAGCGGGCTGAGCTGACGCCCGACGGCGCACTAGCGAGGCTTGCGGGCCTGGGCCTTGGATTGTGGGTTGCGACCGGTGTCGTGAAGGTCTTGCAGAGCGCGGGAACCGGCGTTCCCGCACGCATGGTGCGGATCGGGGTGGGCGCGGGTGTGGTCGCGTGCGCGGCGCACTGCCAGATTGAACTCACAAGCGTGACGCCCGGCGCAGCCGCGTGGTGCCTTCTGCTGCTGGCGGTCGCCGCAGGGTGGGAAGGCCCTGCCCCGGAAACGACCGACCCGACAGCCTCCGGGATGAAGCGTGCCTCGGTCGCTCTCGCGGTGATTGCTGTGTTCGTCGGGGCGGCGGTACGCCCCGCACGGCAGGTCGTTCAATGGCAGACTGCACTGGCGGGTGCGTACCAAGGAACCGAGGAGGTCGCGGAGGTCTCGGCGCGGTGCAATGCCCTCGCGGCGGGCGGGGCTGTGCCCGGGTTTGAGCACGATTCCCCCACTGCTCTCGCGAAGGACCTGGGCGCGATGACGGGCGGTGCGGTGAGTGCGACGCCGGAGGGCATCGACAGGGCAGTTGCGACCATCCGGCTGGCGGACAGCACTCGGGCACTGGTGGCGATGCCGACGAGCGCGGGCCTGGGTCACTTTCCAACGCTGCGGGCCCGCACACGGCTGATCCTGATCCAGGCGGAGGCTCACGCAGGACTCGGCTCCGTCGATCGGGCACGGAGCGCGGTCTTGGCGGGGCGTGCTGAACTGGACGCTGCACAACCAGACCTGTCTGCGAGTGCCAACTACTGGGCTTGGATCGGCACATACGAAGAGGCGGCAGGCGAGTTGGAGGATCGATTCGCGGGACAGCCAGATTCCGTCGAGTCCCGCGCCCACCGGACCGCGGCGCTCGCGGCGTGGGGGCGGGCACACGAACTGGGGCCCTACGAACTGCTGCCCGCACGGAAGGCCATGACGATAGCAGAATCTCTGAGGGAGGTTGAGGCCGCACGAGGCTGGGCAGGGCACTGCCTCGCGATCAATGACCTGCTCATCCTGGACCCGCTGGAGCAGTTGTCCGCGGCGGAAGTCCAGCGATGCAAGTCGATGCAGGGCAAGTAGGTAGCTCCAAGCTCCGCGACCGCCATTCCGGCCCTTTGGGCGGACTCGTCTGCGCTTGATTTGCACTGTGCCAGGTCTACTATTCAGCCCTGTCAGTTGCCGAACGTTATCGGGCGTTTCTTGCCCGGTGGCCCGCGACAGACAGGCCGCATGAACGAGGCATCTTCCATGGACGAGGACGAAGACAACGCACGCTAGTCGCTGCCGGTACAGGCACTTGCCGCCGGCCAAGAGTCCCGTCGCCCGTTCGACCAGTTCATCCATCTGCTGACCACGCCGCTGACGCCTGGGAGGCCCGGCGATCGACGCCAGCAGTATCGACCTGCCAGACCCGCACCCCGCGAACGCACCTGTTCGCTGTTTTCTCCGAGGAAGACCCATGACCGCTGACCTGTCTCACATCCGCAACTTCGGCATCTGCGCCCACATCGACGCGGGCAAGACCACGGTGTCCGAACGCATCCTGTTCTACACCGGCAAGAACTACAAGATCGGCGAGGTGCACGAGGGCACCGCGACCATGGACTTCCTGCAGGAAGAGCAGGAACGCGGCATCACCATCCAGTCCGCCGCCACCACCTGCCCGTGGGAATGCCACGGCCAGGAGTACAAGATCAACCTCATCGACACCCCGGGGCACGTCGACTTCACCATCGAAGTCGAGCGCTCCCTCCGCGTCCTTGACGGCGCCGTCGCCGTCTTCGACGGAAAGGAGGGCGTCGAGGCCCAGTCCGAGACCGTCTGGCGTCAGGCCGATCGTTACCGCGTGCCGCGCCTCTGCTTTGTCAACAAGATGGACAAGCTCGGCGCCAGCTTCGACTTCTCCTTCGCCACCATCAAGAGCCGCCTGGGCGCCAACGGCATTCCGATCCAGTACCCGATCGGCGTCGGCAACGAGTTCGTCGGGATCATCGACCTGGTGCGCATGAAGGCCCTCTACTTCGAGGGCGATCAGGGCGAGATCACCAAGGAGAAGCCCATCCCCGAAGAGTGGATGGACATCGCCAAGAAGTGGCACCACGACATGGTCGAGAAGGCCGCCGAACTCGACGACCACCTCATGGACAAGTACCTCCACGAGCAGCCCATCAGCGAGGAAGAGGTCAAGGCCGCCCTCCGCAAGGGCACCATCTCCCGCGCCTGCTACCCGGTCCTGTGCGGCGCCGCCCTCCGCAACATGGGCGTCCAGGCCCTGCTCGACGCCGTCGTTGACTACCTCCCGGCCCCCACCGAGAAGCCCGAGGTCGAGGGCACCGATCCGCTGGACAAAAACTTCACCGGCGAGCGCAGCTATTTGAGGATCGGGAGCGGCAATCGCATTCGTGAACACTACACGATTTCGCGCGGCACCCAGCCGGAATCAGTCACCGTGATCGGCGATGACAACTACATCATGACCAGCGGCCATATCGCGCACAACGCGCGCGTGGGCAGCAATTGCGTGATTGCCAGCACGTCGCTGGTCGCCGGCTATGTCGTGGTGGAAGATGGCGCGCTGGACATTGGTTAATCTCTCCTGGCAACACAGCGGAATCATGTTTCAGAGGATCGCCCGGACTCACCCTGGCGCCGCTGCGCAAGCGCGCGGCCGGTGAACATCCCTCGAAGGCCCGGCGAGCCCATTTGGCCAGCGCGGGGGCCTGGCGTCAAAGCCCC
>CALLYM010000151.1 GCA_937858155.1 uncultured Phycisphaerales bacterium
CCGACATCACCCGCGAGCACTTTGCCGCCTGGGACACCGATGCCAACGGCACACTCTCCCCTGAAGAGATCGACATCCTCTGCGTCCGCCCCGACATCCATGGCCAGGAAGCCGCCGCGGTCGCCACCATTAAACGCATCGTCCGCAGCGGCAAGGTCGCCGTCCCACCCTTGGACCTCGACCACCTCACCGCGCCCGAACCCAGCACCAAGCAGGCAAAGCCGCGCAGTACCGAGCAAGCGGCTGACCGCGAAGACTCGCCGGAAGCGCCCGCCGGCACGACGCAACTCCGCACACCAAAGTTCCAGTCCAGTTACGCCGCCTGCCTGCGCCGCATCACCTCCGCCAAGCGTGACCTTTTCCTGGACGACACGCCCGACCTCGACCGCTGCCGCCAGGGCCCCCTGGGCAACTGCTTCCTCGTCGCCAGCGTCGGCGCGCTCGTGAGCCGCGACCCCGCGACCATCAAGTCACTCATCACAACCAAGGAAGGCGGCGGCTACGACATCCACTTCGGCGACGGCCAATCCGTCTCTGTTTCCGCGCTCACCGACGCGGAACTCGCCATCTCCGGCACCACTGGCGATGAAGGCCTCTGGCTCCCTGTGCTCGAAAAAGCCGTCGGCTCCCTTCGCATGCAGGAAGACCCTGAGAAGTACCCGCTCGAATCCCCGACCGACGCCATCGCCCACGGCGGCTCCACTGCCACAATCGTCAAACTACTCACGGGCCACCAGACCGAGCGCATCACGCTCAAGCGTCGCCCCAAAGTCGATGAGGCCAATGCCCCCAAAGGCCCCGACGGTAAGCCCATCGCTCCAGAGCCCGTGCCCGCCGCCGACCCGGCGGAACTCGCTGCACGCGTCCGCACCGCTGTGAACAAAGCGCTCAATTCCTACCGCCTTGTCACGGCCAGCACGGGCACAGAAAAACAGCCGCCCGGCATCAGCCCCAAGCACGCTTACGCCGTCATCGCGTACGACCCCACCATCGATTCCCTCATTGTCTGGAACCCGCACGGCAACACATTCAACCCGAAGGGAGATCCGGGCATTGATGCGGGGTATAAGACACGCCGTGGCGTCTTCACGCTCCCCGTGACCGACTTCATCAGGATCTTCCGTGGTGTTGTCCTGGAGACAGATCAACCCGTCGAACCCACGAAACCAGCAGCGTCAACCAGGTAAGCCAACGCGAGCGATGGCAGCAGCATTCACCGTGCCGCCCTGGCTGAACCCACATCTTGAATCCTCTCATGCCGGGAATCCGGGCCGGATGGCCCCCGGGCATCCGCGGATGGCTTCCTTGCGTCGCTTGCCATCTCAGAAAGCGACTGACTTGGCGGCGACGCACTTGCGAACAGGGGCACTGGCCAAAATCCGTCCGCGACGGAAACACGAACACTCGCGTCGCGCAGCGATTGATCGCCTCTGGAACGATGGCGGAGCAGTGCCCAGTGCCGGAATCAACACGGAGTTCAACCGTTAAGTCAAACACTCTCGCGCGCCTGCGAGCGGGAAGCCATCATCCATCCCGCGGTGATGTGTACGACATCCAAATCACCTATTGGTCTGGCTATTCAGGCAATGAATGCGGCTTGCGGGCTTGGTGAACTGGAGCAACATTCATCCGCCCCCATTCTGAGGAATTTCGACCTCATGGCCTTCTCACTTCTAGGAGGAACGCGGCGAAACAGGCCGTAGAACGCGCCGACATCCACCTTTCTTTAAATCGGACACGCTGGTACGCTATTTGCATGACTGGAAGCGGAGGGTTCAACAACAGCAGCCGACCGAGCGAGGACGTTCCCGCTCAGCAAAGGCAGCCGGGACCCACGAATAGAAGGTGAAGCCATGAACGCCACCAAACTCTTGCTCGGAACAGCAGTGATCGCCCTGGCCGGCACGTCCGCCCTCGGCCAGATCGCCCTTTCGGAACACAACTTCTCCTCCTACGGGTGGTCGGGCGGTGAAATCTGCAAGCCCTGCCACACCCCCCACTTCGCGACCGCTCCGTTCCCCCTTTGGAACCACGCGCTGACCGACGCCACCTACACCATGCACAACGGCCCCGGCACCGCTGCCGTGAACATCGACAGCCGCAGCCGCATGTGCCTGGGGTGCCATGACGGAACCGTGGCCCTCGACTCCTTCGGCGGTCGCACCGGCACGAACTTCATCGGCCCCACCGGCAACCTGGGCACCGACCTGAGCGACGACCACCCGATGGGCTCCGAGGCGATCTACCCGACGACCGCGAACGCGGGCTACAACCCGCAGAGCACGAGCCACACGGTGGGACCCACCGGCTTCACCCTCCGCCTCCGCTCCTGGGTGGATACAACCGGTGCAACGCAGTATGTGGTGGGCTGCAGCACCTGCCATACGGTGCACAACGACGGCAACTTCGACCACATGGTGCGGTACGGCAACGCGAGCAGCCGCCTGTGCCTGACCTGCCACATCAAGTAAGTAATCTCCTTCGGCGGAGCGACCTTCTCTCCGCCCCATGAAGTCTCGCCCCGGCGCTCGCAGAGATGCAAAGCGCCGGGGCGAGTTGTTTTTGCGGCGTGCCGCGCCCGGGTCGCTGCGCACGCTGGCATCCAGTTTGTATCCAGTCCATCACGCACCCACACGAGGACCGACACGATGAAACTCCCAACCCTTGCCACGGCTCTCGCACTCACGACATGCGTGCTGCTGACCGCGTGTTCCGCGGGTCCAGGACCTGCCGCCGCCCGTCCCCAGCGCTCCACCTACGCATTCTGGCCGCAGTTCCCCGATGATCCTCGCGTGCAGTTCCTGCGTTCGATGGGGGGTAGCAGCGACGTTGCCGCCACCACGTCTTCTGCGCTCGAGGAGATGGTGTTCGGCAAGGACGCCGACAAGAGCGCCATGATCAACAAGCCGTATGGCCTCGCCCTGAAGGACGGAGTTCTTTACGTGTGCGACATGCGGGCAAAGTCATTGGTCGTCATGGACTTGAAGAAAAAACAGACCCGCCTGGTGGGCGCCACGGGTGCCAACCGTCTGGGCCACCCTGTCGCCGTCGCGGTCGCAGACGACGGCGAAATCTACGTCGCCGAGAGTGAACGCGGAGCGATCGTGGTCTTCGACGCCCAGGAGCGCTATTCGCGGGCTATCGGCTTCCCGAAGTTCAAGCCTGTCGCGCTCGCCATTCACGCCGACCGGCTCTACGCCACCGACATGCTCGCCCAGGCTGTGCAGGTACTGGACCGGAAGACAGGGAAACTGCTGGGGACTATCGGCTCGGTTGGGGATGGCGACGGTCAGTTCCGCCTCCCCATGGGCGTGGCCACGGACAAGCAGGGCAACGTGTACGTCGTTGACATGATGCGGGGAAGGCTCCAGAAGTTCAGTCCGGACGGCAAGTTTCTCCTCGCTGGCGGACAGCTGGGCGATTCTGCAGGCACCTTCGCCCGCCCCAAGCACATCGCGGTCGACAGCGATGGCATTGTGTACGTTGTCGACGCGGCGTTCCAGAATGTCCAGCTCTTCGACGAGCAGTTCCGCGTGCTCACGTTCTTCGGCGCGGCGGGAGACCACCCGGGCGCAATGAATATGCCCGCCGGAGTCTGCGTGGACGACGGATCACTTTCCCTCTTCACGGGCCTGCTCCACGAGGGCTTCACGGGCAGGCGCGTCATCGCCGTGACAAACCAGTTCGGCGACGCGAAGGTGTCCCTGTACGCGCTGGGTGAAAAGAAGCCAGGCTTTGAAGCGGCTGACTTCGCCAGGGTGGCCGTCAAGGTAGCACCCGGCGTCGGCGCGACAGAGGACACCCGGCAGATGCAGGAACAAGGCCAGACCGACATCCCGACGCCCGCCGCCGTACCCGCAGGGACACCCGCCCAGCCCGTCGCCCCCAAGTGAGATGCGCATGACGAGCGCCCCCAAACGCATCCGGTGGTGGACGCCCACGGGCCGGCGCACGAGCGTTGCCCTGCTCGCAGGCTCGCTGGTACTCGTAAATACGTGGAGCGGGTGCACCGTGACCAGCTCGAACTACAAAGCACTCAGCCTGTTCTTTGACGGTGTGCCCGATCCGGATGCGAAGGTCGGCACGGTTGACGCAGGGACCGGGCAGGTGGTGGCGGCCGCAATGCTCTCCAGCCACGTGCCGTACCAGACCGAGAACTGCGACGAGTGCCACAACCCAAGAACACGCATCTCCCGGAATGATTCTTCGATTTGTGCAAAGTGCCACGCCGGAAAGGAAAAGCAGTTCGAGTACATGCACGGACCGGTCGCGGCCCAGGCCTGCCTGTGGTGCCACGTTCCCCACGAGTCGCAGTACAAACACCTTCTGCGGGACAATGACCGCAAGATGTGCACTCAGTGCCACTTCCCCGAGATTCTGGATGCCGAGAAGGCACTGGCGGATCTGGAACGAACAACGGTCGAAGCCGCCAGCCATCTCGCGGCCCATGGCATCACCGCGACCGAGAAGACGGTGGTCGTCTTGAAGGAGGCCAGGTAGCTGTCGTCGTTGAACAGCGCGCGGAAGTTGTCCAGGCCGACGAACTGCGTGCTCGTGCCGAA
>CALLYM010000152.1 GCA_937858155.1 uncultured Phycisphaerales bacterium
AACGAGCAGGGCCAGATCGTGGGCTACGACCGCGCGACAGGTCTCGCGGAGGCGATGCGTGCGCTCGACAAGATCGGTCTCCCGGCCATCATCCGTCCGGCGTTCACGCTCGGCGGCACGGGCGGCGGCGTCGCCTACAATCGCGAGGAGTTCGAGCAGATCGCCCGCTCGGGCCTCGACGCCTCGCCCGCGGCCCAGATCCTGATCGACGAGAGCCTGCTCGGCTGGAAGGAATACGAGATGGAGGTGGTCCGCGACCGCGCGGACAACTGCATCATCGTCTGCTCCATCGAGAACCTCGACCCGATGGGCATCCACACCGGCGACAGCATCACCGTCGCGCCGGCGCAGACGCTCACCGACCGCGAATACCAGCTGATGCGCAACGCCTCGATCGCGATCCTGCGCGAGATCGGGGTGGACACCGGCGGCAGCAACGTGCAGTTCGCCGTCGACCCGAAGAGCGGGCGCATGATCGTCATCGAGATGAACCCGCGCGTCAGCCGCAGCTCGGCGCTGGCATCGAAGGCCACGGGGTTCCCGATCGCCAAGGTGGCCGCGAAGCTGGCGGTGGGCTACACGCTCGACGAACTGCGCAACGACATCACGGGCGGTGCCACTCCGGCGAGCTTCGAACCGAGCATCGACTACGTCGTCACCAAGGTGCCGCGCTTCGCGTTCGAGAAGTTCCCCGCCGCCGACCCGCACCTCACCACGCAGATGAAGAGCGTCGGCGAGGTGATGGCCATCGGCCGCACCTTCCAGGAGAGCCTGCAGAAGGCGCTGCGCGGGCTGGAGACCGGCATCGACGGCCTTTCCGAGCGCAGCCGCGAGCGCGACGAGATCGTCGACGAGATCGGCAACGCCGGCCCCGAACGGCTGCTGTACGTGGCCGACGCGTTCCGCATCGGCATGACGCTCGACGAGGTGTTCCAGGAGACGGCGATCGACCCGTGGTTCCTGGCGCAATTGCAGGACCTCGTCGCCACCGAGCAGCGCCTGGGCGGCCGCGGCCTCGCGACGCTCGACGCCGACGACATGCGCTGGCTGAAGGCGAAAGGGTTCTCCGACCGGCGCCTCGCCAAGCTGCTCGGCACGAACCAGCACGAAGTGCGCGCGGCGCGGCGCTCGCTCGGCGTGCGCCCGGTCTACAAGCGGGTGGACACCTGCGCGGCCGAGTTCGCCACGCAGACGGCGTACATGTACAGCACCTACGACGCCGAGTGCGAAGCCGAGCCGACGTCGCGGCGCAAGATCATGGTGCTGGGCGGCGGCCCCAACCGCATCGGCCAGGGCATCGAGTTCGACTACTGCTGCGTGCACGCCGCCTTCGCCGCGAAGGAACTGGGCTTCGAGGCGGTGATGATCAACTCCAACCCGGAGACGGTGAGTACCGACTACGACACCAGCGACCTGCTGTTCTTTGAGCCGCTGACGCTGGAGGACACGCTGAATGTGGTGGAGAGGCTGAATGGGGGAGCACTGAGCGCGCCGCGCCCAGAAACGCAACCGCCTGACCTAGCGCTCGGGGCTCGCAAGCACCTTGTCCACGGCATCATCGTCCAGTTCGGCGGCCAAACCCCCCTCAACCTCGCCAAGGGCCTCCTCGCCGCCGGCGCGCCCATCATCGGCACCTCCGTCGATTCCATCGACCGCGCCGAAAACCGCGACCGCTTCGATGAAGTCCTCGACACGCTGAAACTCCAGCGCCCCGCCGCGGGAATCGCCCGCTCCCTCGACGAAGCAGTGCGAGAGGCCTCCCGCATCGGCTACCCCGTGCTCATCCGCCCGTCGTATGTGCTCGGCGGGCGCGGCATGGAGATCTGCCAGGACGAAACCGCCCTCCGCTCCTTCATCGGCACCGCCCTCAAGCAAGCCGGCTTGGACGATGCCCCCGTCCTCATCGACAAGTTCCTCGCCGGCGCGACCGAAGTAGACGTCGATGTCGTCGCCGACTTCCCGGCGACACCCGGACAGCCCGGCACGGCGGTGGTCTCCGGCATCATGGAACAGATCGAGCAGGCCGGAATCCACTCCGGCGACTCGGCCTGCTCGCTCCCGCCCGCATCGCTTTCCACCGACGTCATCGGGCGCATCGAAAAACTCGCGAAGGACATGGCCAAGGAACTCCGCGTCAACGGCCTGATGAACCTGCAGCTCGCTGTGAAGGACAACGAGATCTACGTGCTGGAAGTAAACCCCCGCGCCTCGCGCACAGTCCCCTTCGTCGGCAAGGCGACGCACACACCCTGGCCCGCGATCGCGGCGAAGGTGATGATGGGGAAGCCGCTCGCGGAACTCCTCAGCACCCCCGCGCACCGCGCGGCGCTCGAGCAGTCCTTCTCCCAGCGGGCCGCAGCGATGCCCTACTGGGCAATCAAGGAATCAGTGTTCCCCTTCAGCAAGTTCCCGGGCGTCGACGTTGTCCTCGGCCCCGAAATGCGCAGCACCGGCGAAGTCATGGGCATCGACGCCTCGCTCCCTATCGCCTTCGCCAAGAGCCAGATGGCCGGCGGCACGCGCCTGCCCACGGATAATTCGAAGGGCAAGCCCACCGGCATCTTCGTCAGCGTGCGCGAGCAGGACCGTGCAACGATCATCGAGCCCGTGCGCACGCTCCAGCGCGAGGGCTTTACCATCTACGCCACCGACGGCACCGGGGGCCTCCTCCAGAAGCACGGCATCGCCGTCACCATCCTGCAGAAGATCGCGGCGGGCGCGAGGCCCAACGTGCTGGACCTGATGCACAACAACCAGATCGCGATGATCATCAACACACCCACACGCACGGGGTGGAAGACCGACGAGGGCCGCATCCGCGCCACGGCCGTCCGACTCAACATCCCGATGATCTCAACCGCGACGGCGGCGGTCGCCGCGGCGAAGGCCATCGAGGCGATGCGCAAGGGCGACTGGTCGGTGTGCGCGATGCAGGACTTCGCAGAATTGAGTCGGTCGGGCCAACCGCCGGTACACGTCAAACCGCTCGTCGGGACCCCGAGCTACGCGGGAAACGGCTAAATATGGGCGTTGCACCGACCCCCGCAATCGGGTAGGATGCTCTCAAAGGGAGCTACCTCATGGGACTATTTGGCGGCGACTCGGGATTCAGCACGTGGAAACTTCGGCTGCTTATTGGCGTGCCCGTCGGCATTGGCGCGGCGGTGTGGGGCTTCCACAAGAAGGGCGAGGTGGACCACGGTGCGCTGGACCGCGCCAAGGCCCTGATCCAGACCGCCCCCTCCTACGCGGAGAATACGGATTACTTCGAGTCTGTGGTCGCCGACTGCCACAAGCAGGTCTTTGAGGACAACTACGACATGGGCGGTCGGCACAGCTCGGCGAAGTTCTACGAAAAGGACTACATGGACGATCTCTTTGCCTGCATGATCGCGAAGTTTGAGGCCGACGGCGCTGCGCACATCGTGCCCGAGCTCAAGGCGATCCATGACCCGCAGCGGAAGTGATGGACGCCACCGCAGTCTTGACAATCGTGCTCCTTTCTGGTGCCGCAGGACTGGTGACGGTTCTGCGCGTGGCGCAGTGGCGCCGCGCCGGCGACGAGTCCGCCAGGGCCGATGTCTGCACTGCGGCCGTGATTCTCCCCGGACTCGGACTTCCAGTGAGGCAACGCTACTGAGGGTTCTGCACGTCAGATGAACTGGATCGGACTCACCATCTCGCTCTCCATGCTGGCGATCATCGTCGCATGGCAGGGGTGGCGTATGTTCCAGTTCCGCAGGCTGCTGCGAATGCTGCCAAGGTGCCCAGATTGTGGCGCTATTCATCAGGGCCCGGCGCCATGCCCCCGCTGCGGCGGCACGGGCGCACCGCTGCCGCCGCAGAGCGATGAGCATCAATCAAGAGGCCCCCGGGGATGACGCCCGGGGGCCCGAGGAGAGGAGTGCTGCCTACTGAGTTCAGAGCCGCTCGCGGATCTTCGCGAGAACTTCCGTGCTTTTGCGCTCATCGCCGAAGGCACCGATGCGGATGGAGATATCCGTCGCATCGTCCGCAACCTTCTCAAGGTGCACGGTGACTTCCTTGGCGTCCGCGGTCTCGGCTGTTGCGTGCGCCGTCAGGGCATCCTTGGCCGTGGAGAGTTCAGTGAACCCCATGTCCGTGAGCGCCGTGCGAGTCGCTTCAAAGGAGCGGTCGAGCGATGCGTCAAGCCTGGCGTTCAGCTTGCCGGCGTGGTACGCGTACGCGCCGGCTCCAACCACCGCGCCGGCCGCAACCGCCAGGCACCCGCCCGCTCCCAATGCGGTCCCGACGCTGGCCATTGCGGCACACACGATTCGAAGTGATCTATTCATGCGTTGATCCTCCGATTGTTGTCCCACACCCATGTGGGCACTTGGTCTCATGTGATGTGTACGCCCGTCCTGGGTGTTTGATTGATGAAACCGCGTTCACGTCACCGATCGCAGCCCCAGGTTCACCCGAGTGCGTGGTTGCAACGCAAACGTGCCCCAACCGCTGCGTGAGATTGTGCTCATGCGAGAGTGCTTATCGCACCCGGGACGCGATCAGCATCCGGGCCTCGCTGCCAAACCGCAGAACAAACAACACCAGAGGGCGGCCGCCCTTCGCACAGACCTTGGTCATGGCGGGCTGCACCTCGTCAGGGTGAACGGCCTTGGCGCGCGTCTTCACTTCCACACTGCCTGCTCCAAGCCGCTGAAGCACGGAGGCGGCCCTCTGTTCGTTCCACTTGCCTGCTTCCAGCATTTCAAACGGCCGCAGCATGGGGTGCTCGATGGCGTGGTCGGCCGCGATCAGCCCGAGCTTGGGGTGCAGCATGGCCGCACCGACCTGTGTGCACAGCACAGTGAGTAACTCCGCCCGCTCTACGCTGTCGTCCACCTCGTGGATGAATCGCGGCGCAGCCTCGCGGTCCCACACGGGCAGTGCTGCCGGGTCATCGGGCGGGCCCGAAAGTGTCGGAGCGTCCGACGCCGCTTCGCTTGGCACGCACGGAAGAAGGGTGGCTGTTCGCAGGCCCGGCCCGCGCGCCAGGTCTCCCGTCCACAGCACGGCCTGAGTCAGGCCCCCTCGCTCGGAGATGATCTCGACCTCGCCTTCGAGCTGCGCCTGCGACAACTCCGAGTAACTGATCCCGGGTGCAAGCTTGATCGCGCCGTCCTTCCACCTCTCCACAACGGCCCGCAGCACCGGCGGCGGTGGTTGCACCTCTCCCAGAGTCCAGACGCGCTTGCTCGTACTCCCATCCTTCATGCGGCGGGATGGGTCGATGTGGAATGCCGCGTCCGTGGGACCGTCGCCGGAGGTCAGGAGCTGCTCTATTGACATGTTCAAGGAAGAGCACCGGGCGTTCAGCCCGGCCATCCATGCGCGAACCGGGTCGGCGTCCACTGCCACTACATCGAGGCCCGCGGCGGCCAGGGCCATTGCGTCGCCCCCGATGCCGCAGCACAAGTCCAGCACGCGGCGCCCCGCGGCCGCGAACCGCCGTGCCTTCCACGCCGCCGCGGCGCGGGAACTGGCCATTTCCACGCCCTGGACATCCGCGACCAGGCCCGCTGCAATGCTGCCGAACTTTGACGCCGCTTTCGCACGGGCCTTCGCAAGGGCCAAGGCGGCGTGCACCAATTCCTTGTCCCACTTCTTCCGCAACCGTGTCACGTCGGCGGTGCTGTACGCATCGCACGCCGCCGCCTCTTCGCGCAGCGGTGCGCAGTCCTCGCTCATGAGGCGCTGCCAGACCAGGAGCGGTGATGATTCGTCCTCACGCAATACTCACTGCCCCTACTTGTTCAGCAGCGCCGCGGTAAACATGCGCCCTGTGGTATCGCGCTCCCACGTCCACGCCTTCCCGTGCTTGCGCTCATAGAAGTCCCACAATTCAAACCAGTAGGACCGGAACGCGTGCGCACCAAACGGCTTGTAGTGGCGGGCCATCCGCTTCATGATGGCCGGGCTGCTGCCCTTCATCCCCAGCACACTCTTACCGTGGCGGACGCTCTCGGTGTCGAGCGGGAGGCGTGTGTAGCGTCCCAGGAGCTGCATGATGTTCGCCGCGGCGTAAGGGCCCACGCCGGGCAGTTCGATCAGCGTGTTGTGCACGTGGTCGTCGGGGGTGGCCGGGTCTTCGAGCGCGGCCTGATCCACGCCGCCTTTGGAAGGATGGGTCGAGAACAGCCGTGCAAGGTCGACGATGCGCGCATCGCGGTAGCCCACGCGGCAAAGTTCCCGCAGGCGGGCGGGGCGTTCCTTCGCCAATTGCCCGGCGGTCGGGAACGCCTTGAGGGGCAGGAGCGTGACCGGGTCCGTGCCTGGGACAGGGCTCTTTAGGCCCCGCGTCGCCTTCATGTTCTTGCGGACATCATCCATGTCGACCGCGGCCCCGACGACATCGCAGAGGCGCCTGTTCATGTTGACCGTGTTGGGCCAGGTCACGTTGCAGCTTGTGACGGTCTTGATGACGTCCTCAAACAGCGTGGGGGAGCGGAGCAGCCGGCCCCGGCCACTGCGGGCGAATCGCTTGTCCAGACGGTGGAACTCCCGGATGGAGTCGCGTCCTTCGTCCAGGCGCAGCATGCGGGTGAGCTGGTGCGTCACTTCGCCACGCTCGCCCGCGCCGAGGGTGCGTGACATCGCGACCCTGAGCGCCGCGCCCGCTTTCACGACGGGCTGCTCGATATGGACGAGCACCGGCCCGCCCGAGAGAGCGAGCACACGCCACAACGTTCTCGACCGAGTGTCCCAGTAGTTGGGCGCGAGCAGGAAGTAGCCGTACGAACACACGTCGCGCGTGAGGAGAAAGTCCGCCGGGGGTTGAAGGGTGAGGGTGGGCATGAGGTGGGCGCAACGGACAGCGGCAAACCCTTCCTCTACGCCGTCATGCGCGTGACGACCGGGAAGCAGTACGTCACTAGGTTCACGCACAGCCGGTCCGAGAGCCGCGCGTACGTCGCGTAGTGCTGGTCGATCTGCACCCGCAGTTCACTCTCTGTGAGCCCGGCGAGCTCCATCTCACGCTTGCTGGACTTCATGAGCGCTTCCACCGCCGGCCTGTCGCACTCGGGGTGGAATTGGAACGCGTACGTGCGCAGCCCGACGCGGAACGCGGCGTGCTTATTGGTCTTGCCGCTCATCAGCAGCGTCGATCCTGCCGGCAGCGTGCTGACTTCCTGGCCGCAGGAATAGAGCTGGTGGTGGTTCCACGCGATGCCCGCCATCGCCGTTTCTGTCTGGCCCGGCACGGTCACGCCCAGCGGCTGGAAGCCCACCGCCGGCTTCTCGCGCACCGTGACCTTCCCTCCCAGCGAGTGCCCGATGAGCTGCGCACCCAGGCAGATGCCCACGATGGGGATCTCACGCGCGTGCGCCTGCTGGATGAGCTTCACTTCCTGCTGCATCCACGGGTAGGTGTCGACGTCGGTCACGTTCTGTGGCCCGCCCAAGATGACCAGGCCGTGGACGTTGTCCAGGTCCGTCGGCACGCCCTGCGGCTTCCTGGGGTCCGGGTCGCTGCCGATGCCGTTGTGGGCGGCCTTGTCCGGGCGGCGGAAGTCCAGACGGAAACCATGGTCACGGACGCACGCGCCCAAGCGCCCGGGGCCGCCGATGTCAGAGTGCTGCAGGATGAGGATGGTGGACATGGCCGGATGATAGAGGCTCGGACTGAGCCACTCTGCTCCGGGCAGCAGCCTCGCGATGTTACTTGTACCTTCCCAGCAGCTCCATCACCTTCGGCTGGTTCTTCTCGATCCGCAGGCTCTGCCGCAGCACGCTCAGGCCCTCCTCCTTAAGGGCCAGTTCGGCCTGGCCGCCGCTGACCCATTGCTGCAGAAGACATACGCCGATGCCGTTGAGCGCGGGGTAGTGGTTGGGATCAATCTGCGCCGCCTTGCGGAAGGACGCGAGCGACTTGTCGTACAGCGCGAGGCGGAACTGGCCGCTGCCCAGGCGCTCATACGCCAACGCGGTCGGCTTCATCTCCACCACCTGCTCGAGCGTGGCGACCATTTCTTCGTACCGCTTGGTGCGCCCGTAGGAGTCGGCGAGATTGGTCAATAGTTCGGGTGAGAGCTCGGTCAGCTCCGCGGCCTGCTGGAATTCCACCACGGCTTCTTCATGGCGACCGAGGCTCTGATAGACGACGCCCAGGTTCGCGCGGGCGGGGCCGTTGTCGGGCTTGATTTCCACCGCGTGCTTGGAGTACGCGAGGGCCGACTGCGGCTCGCCGGCCTGCAGGTAGGCGGTGCCGAGGTTGAGGTTGGCCTGGAAGTCCTCGGGCCTCAGGTTGATCGCGCGGATGTACGCCCTGATGGATTCGTTCAGCCTGCCCATCTCCTGCAGCACGCTGGCGTGCATGAACTGGGCTTTGAAGTTCTTGGGCTCCAAAGCCGCGGCCTTGGAGAACGCCGCCTCGGCCTTCTCCACGTTGCCGGACTTCAGCTGCGCCTCGCCCAGGCCCATGTGAGCACCCGTCAGCAGGGGGTTCTCTTCGATCGCCTTTTCGAATTCCTTGATGGCGTCCTGCACCTGCCCCTGGTCCGCAAGGATGCGGGCCCGGTTCATGGCGTCGGTGCCGGCGACGGCCTGGTCGCTGGGGATGCTTGGTTTGGGAAGGGGGTTCACCTTGCCCGGGGGGGTGGGTTCGGGCTTGGGTTTGGCGGCGGGTTGACGGCCCAGCTGGAAGCTGTCGAGTGCCCGGCAGCCGGTGAGCGTGCTGGCCCCCAACGTGAGCCCCGCCATGGCGAGCAGGGTGCAGGTCCACGTTGAGGATCGGGGCGCCAACTTCATGAGCATCTCCGGGGGGCAGAACCTGTCACCATCACGGGCGGGGTCAGTACCGCGCGCCGGGCCTCAATGTTCGTAAGGCCGGGAGTCAATGTCCACCCGTGCAGGCCAAATGGCGTTGCGGAACGGTCGGAATTCGACCCAACGTCCCGAAAACATCGGCAGGTTTCGCGGCAAGCGTCAGCGGGCTTTGGAAGGCCGCTTGGGGGAGGCCTTTGGTTGTTTTTGCGCTTTGGTGGGTGGTGGCTGGACGAGCTCTTCACCGGTGAGAGCCAGCAAACGACGTAAGTTCATGGTGTCAAGTCGCTTAGAGATCGGTAAGGCGGCGCCGGCCTTTCCCTCTTCCTTCGGGGTTTCCAGGATCAGGGGGATCTGCTGGCAGCGGGGGGTGCTCATGACAGCTGCGAAACCGGACTCGGACAGTACCTTTGCGCTAAACGCGCCGGGCTTGGCTGCTTTGCCCTCTCCGATGGATCGGGCGCCCACAAAGCCCTCACCGATGTGGAGGTGCCGATCGAGGTGGCTGCCGCAGGCGCCCTTGCTGTCGTTCAGGTGGAAGCACCAGAGGTTGGAGAGGCCGCACATCTGATCGAAACGGGCGAGGACCTCGCTCGCGCTTGCGCGGGTGCTCATGTCATGCCCGGCGGCGTGGAGGTGGCAGGTATCGAGGCAGAAGCCGATACGGCCGGGCTCGCCGGTGGACTCGATGATCTGGGCGCGGAGGTCGCGCAGGTGCTCGAAGGGGCCGCCGATGTGGGAGCCGGCGCCGGCGGTGCCTTCTAAGAGGGAGATGACCTTGGCGCCCTTGGTGCGTTTGAAGAGTTCCTTGTAGGCGATGGCGATGCGGCGCAGCCCGTCTTCGAGGGTCCAGCCGACGGTCGCGCCGGGGTGGTGGACGAGGAAGGGGATGTTGAGCGTGGCGCAGCGTTCGATCTCGTCGGTCATGAGGTCGACGCTCTTGGCGAAGAGTTCGTCGTTGACACTGGCGAGGTTGATGAGGTAGGAGGCGTGGCTGACGACGCGGCCGTTTCCGTCGGGGCCGCTCTTGTCCCAGCCAAGGCGCTTGAGTTCGGCGTGCCACTCCTTGACCATGGCGGGGTCGAGCGGGTTTGCTTTCCACTGCTGCTGGTTTTTGGTGAAGACCTGGACGGTGGACATGCCGAAGGACTCGGCCTCGCGCAGGGCATTGACCATGGAGCCGGCGATGGAGAGGTGGGAGCCGAGGAGCATGGGGGAGGGTAGCGGAGGGGGGAAGAAAGGCGGTTCACCACGGAGAACACAGAGAGCGCAGAGGGGGAATTGGTGAGGAAGAAGAGGATCGGGGCATTGAGGAAGAGACGTGCGATGTGCGCGCGGGACAAGCGGTGGCTCGGGCGTGGGCCTGAGCGATTTGCTGCTGACGCGTGATGGGTGCTTGACATCGGGGCGCGGGGGCAGCGGGTGGCTGGTTGCCCAGACACTTTCTAAAGGGTCGCGCCGGGATGACGGGCGGGCAGGCGCGGGTGCGATTGGGTTCACCCCGCGTTTGGGAACTTTGGACTCCCCGGGTCGGCACCGCACGGGCGGCGGTCACTTATCGCGAACGCTGCGCGTGTGGCCGGTGCTGATCCGCCTGCACGACCGTAGTGGTTCGATTTGGCTAGTCGCGTGCGTGCGCCGCCGGGGCCGCTGCCGGGGTGATTTTGTGCGCGTGGCTACCCCGCGGCGTGCCAACGCCTTTGAGGGCCACACGGACTTTTGTCACCACCCCAAGAAAACCCGGCGGGCACGCACGCGGTTCGCCGCGGCGGGCCACCAGGGGGGAATATACATGGCGAACCGGGTGCTGGGGTGTGGAAACTGGGAGAATGCGCGCATGACATCAAAGTGTCGCACAAACCGTGTAGATAGGGCGAAGAAAGGTGCGATCACGGAAGTGTGGAGGGGGACGGAGCGACGCGGAGGGGGAAGGGTGAGGGGAGCCGGACGCCGGGGAACCTGCGGTTCCCCCGGCACCCCCTCCCTCCTCCTTCCCACATCTCCCGCCGGTCGTGCGAAAAACGATCTCGCTTTAGTGCGGACGTTGATTGCGCAGATCACAGGTTCGGCCGCGGCGGCCGAACCTGTGGGACGGGGAACCACGAACCACTGCCACCGGCCGAACCATTTTGTAATGGCACTCGACGGATAATACTTGCCCGCACTCGCCGGTTCACTGAGTCCGTTATCTCACGCAATGCAACCGGTGAGTGCTCAGTTGCGGTCAGAACATCGCCAACACTCAAGTGAACGCTTACTCCGCGCCAGGGGCTGTTCGTATCTCCGAGGTTTGCTTCCAGGCCGATGTATCCATTGGATGGAACGAACAGTGCAACGTTGCCGAGACAATCGGTCGCGTGTCGCGCGTAGACACCCCCACCTCCGAAACTGCCGGGCTTGTAGAAAGCAACACCGCACCCCGCGATGGGTGCACCATCAGCTTCAAGGTGCAGATCAAGTCCAGTGTCTTTACTGATTGCACAACCAAGCGACACAAAAACAGATGCCATTGCAGCGCAAGTTGATGAAGCCTTCAGTGCAACGTGGATGCGTCCGGTGCTACTCATCGTGAACTCCGGCACTAGGAATCATATTGACCGAATCCACAGCATTATTGAGCACTGGGCTCTCCAATCAAGACTTCACAAACAGGCGATGTGGCGCAGTTAGCCAAGGCTTACCAGTCGTGAGGCACCAGAATTACCTTGCTCTCCCACGCCCGCGGCGAAGTGTTCGACTGGTCCATGTACGCCGCTATGCGGGTCATGCGGGCGAACGTGGTGGAGCGGCAACGAAGGTTGTCGGCCCTCTCCTCCGGGGCAGAAGAGGAAGTGAACTTGCCTTCCACGGATTGCGCTCCGCCCGCGAGGACACGGGCTGCGCTTCATCCGTGGCTACAGGCCGTCGCCTCTTCGGGGCGAAGAAGTGCGGCGGCGGGGTGGCAAGGAGTTGCTCTGAGGGTCGGAAAGTCGCGGTGTTCGTGCGGTGGTGTGCTATGTCGGGTTGGGGGCGTTGCCGATCCCGGCCCCGGAGGGGCCGCAGGTTGTAGCCACGGGTGGAGCGACGCTGCTCTGAGCGTCGCGCAACCCGTGGAACCGTGCCCCTTCCTCCCTTCTCGCCCCGGAGGGGCGAAGGACCCGCCCCGCCTCCGACTACTCGGACATCCCCCGGCCCCGCGCAGGAACTGCCGTTCCGCCCCGGGCACCGGCCCGCATGCGCCAACCTTGCGCCCCCGGACGCGTTTGCGCGCGCAACCGCGCCCGACCCGCCGAAAAACCCGCACCCGACCGAAAGATCACCCCCGCCCCGTGGATTCCTCTCGTATGGACACCACGCACTCGCAGCTCCTCAAGGTCCTCTTCGAACTCGGCGGCGACATCGAGGCCCTCATCCGACGGTTCTCCCTCTCCCCCGACGCCTTCCTCGCCTTCGCCCAGGACCCCGACGTCACCCAGACCCTCGAGTGCCTCGACGCCCTCCGGCTCCGCCACGCCCGGATGCGGACCTTCGACCACCACCGCTGCGCCGCCGAGAACCTCCGGCAGACCCTCGAAGCCGACCTCACCACCATCGAACGCCGCCGCGCCGCCACCGCCCTCACCCGCGTCGCCGCCGCCATGCTCAACGCCCTTAAACCCCCACGCCCGAACCCCCAGCCCCGGGCCAACACGCACGCCGCACCCGACGCCGAGCCCACTGCGGCCCCC
>CALLYM010000153.1 GCA_937858155.1 uncultured Phycisphaerales bacterium
CTCGCACAGAGGCTTGGCTGCATCGTCGTGCTGAAGGGGGCGGGCAGCGTGGTGACGGACGGTCACAAGACGTGGGTGTGCGAGGCCGGGCACCCATGCCTTGCCACCGCGGGCACCGGGGATGTGCTGACAGGGGTCCTCGCAGGGCTGGCCGCTCAGTTCCGCGGTAATTCCGTGAGCGATGGGATGGCCTTGCACGCGTTGGCACGTGCTCGGCTTGCGGGTGCCGTTCGTCAGGACCGCAGTGCAACGCCCTCGCTGCTCTCGCTCGCACGCGTCGGCGTGTGGTGTCATGCGAGCGCTGGTCAGGCATGGGCCGCCCAGCATCAGGCCAGCGCGGGCGCACTGGCAACCGACGTGGCAGAACTGATTCCACCGCTCTTGGAGAGGGCCCGTTCGGGTTAGCCACTGCGCCTCATTGGCTCACCGCGTCCGATCCGGCCGCACAACGCTTACTTGGAACCTGGGGTGCCCGACCTTGCGTCGAACCTGACCTTCTGCAACTGCTCGTTCGCGGAGATGTAGCTGTCCAGCATCGGGAAGTCGAACACAGTCGCAAAGCCCAGGGCGTTGGTAGCTGAGAGCCGCGAGGCGTCCGGGCTGAACGCCACGGTGATCACTTCAGCCCCTTCGGTTTCCAGAGAAGCAAGGGTACGGAGCGTCCTGCTATCCCACACCCGCACGGTAGTATCCTCGCTGCCGGTCGCGAACAGCGACCCGTCCTTTGAAAAGCACAACCCGGGTATCAGCCGCCGGTGAGCCTTCAGCCGCGTGATGAATGTGAACGTTGAATCAAAGACATCCACGACGCCGTCGTAGGTAGATACGAGCAGACGTGAGCCGTCCGGCGCGCACGCAACCGCCCAGGGCGTGCCTGATGTTTCGATGACCGCGAGCGGCTGGCGAGTCTTCATGTCCCATACCTGCACCCCGCTGTTGAGGCCGGACGTGATCATGAGCGATCCGTCGGGGGTAAATGCGATCCCTTCGACACGGCGCTCCATGCGTTGACGAAGAGTTTCGCCTTCGCACGTGCTGCTGTCCCAGACGCGGATAGAACCATCAGCGTGCCCGGTCACGAACGTCCTTCCGTCCGGCGCAACCTCCATTGAATACACCTCGGCCGAGCCCGACGGCACGACCGCGAGCAGTGCGCCCGTTCGGGCGTGGATGTATCTGAGCATCCCGTCCCCGCACCCGGCAACAAAGACGTCGGACCCACCGACAAACCGGATCGCCCTGGCCCGCATCTGCCGGTCGCTCATGTCCGCGCTGGATACCTGCTGCATGGTCCGCACGTCGACCGTGCGGACTTCCTTGGTGCCGCCGGCCACCACCAGCAGCTGGCCGTCCGGAGAAAACTCCGTTCCAAAGCACCACGTCGCGAACCCGGAGACTCGAGACCTGCGGTACTCGGGTGACATCGCAACGCGCCGGATGAGCCCATCCCTGCACACGATCACGAGTGAATCGTCCACCACGCCGAGCGTCAGGATCAGCTGACTCTGGAGCCCCACCCCGATGTGTTCCCGGACGCCCGATGTGCCTGCTTCCCACACGGTGTCTCCGACGCCGAGCAGAGCTTCGCACCGCCCGGTAGGGTCCGCACATGGAAGGATGCATGGCACACCGATGTTAACTTCGCTGCGTTCCTGGCGTCCTGAGTTCAGGTCAACCCGGAGCAGAGACCGCACCCCCGTTGCAACAAAGAGCGCGCTGTTGCCCGCATCAAACGCCAGTGTGGTTACTCCCCCGCGCGCGGGAACCGATACTTCCTGCAGCAGGGAGAGGTCGGACAACCGCCACACCCTGGCAAACGAGGGAGTCGTCAAGTCTGGTGCGGCGATCGGTAAGGGGCCGGTCGCGAGCGCCCGGCTATCTGGGGAGAATGCGAGTGATCCGGTCAACTCCGTGGACGGACGCCAGTCGGCAATCGGCTCGAGCGTGTGCGCGTTCCACAGGCGCACCACCCGATCGTTTCCTGCACTTGCCAGGACTTCCCCGTTCGGGCTTACTGCGAGCGCACGCACCGCGCCCAGGTGCGGCGCGTAGGGAGTGAAGAGTTCGCAACCAGCGTCGCCCTCAAGATTGATCCGGATGAGCCGCCCGTTGTCCAGCGCGGCAAAGCACGTGACCCCGTCAGGAGCGGGTGCGAGCAACGAGACACCCGACCCCATGCCTACCACGCGGCCCGTGATGGACCCGTTCGCCACTGTGTGGATACGGATACCGAAGGCGTTGCCGATCAGGATGTGCCCGGTCTTCGGGGTAATGGCAACGCAGCGCAGGCCTGTGATATTGGTCTGCACACTCCACTCGAACGGATACCTGTGGAAAAACTCACGGAGCGCCCACTGCACGGTTGACGATCCCGGCTGTGTGAAGTGCTGATTCCAGAGCGATTCCTCGGCGATGGGGACATTCCCCAGTACGCCCTCCATGCGTCCGCGTTCAGTGTGCGCGTACGCCAACTGTTCCTCAAGCCGGCCAGATACCAAGTCGGCCCGGGCGCGCGCCTCCTCTTCCTTGCGTTGCGCGGCTTCCGCAGCGTCTCTCGCGGACAATGCGGCGAACCGCTCCAGATTTGCTTCGTAGGCAAGGTGGCGTTCACGCCTGGCCTGAAGCGTGGCGTACACCGTGAACGCCACGAGTGCCACCAGCGCCGCCGCGGCGGCAGCGGCCGCCCACTTGTACCTCTTCAGCTGCTTTTTGAGCATGTACAGCGTGGAATCCTGCTTGGCATGAATAGGCTCTCCGTTCAAGTACCTCCGGATGTCGTCCCCGAGCTCCGCCGCGCTCTGATACCGGCGACGTTTGTCCTTGTCGAGCGCCTTGCTCACGATGGTGTCGATCTCACCCCGGAACATCTTGGACACGTGGCTGAGCTTGGTAGGGGATTCCTCACGGATCACGCGCGCGGCCTCGGGTATGCTGCGGCTCGCAACATCGTGCGGCAGTCGCCCCGTCAGCAGCTGGTACAGCACCACGCCCAGCGCGTAGACATCGCTCCGGGTATCGATCTCTCCTGGGTCGCCCAGCACCTGCTCGGGGCTCATGTAGGGAAGCGTGCCGATAAGCTGGCCGATGCTCGTCTGGAGCGTGGTGACCCGCACATCGACATCCGCCGCGCGGGCGACACCAAAGTCGAGGATCTTGGGCGACCCGCCCTCTTCCACAAGGATGTTGCCCGGCTTGAGGTCCCTGTGGATCACCCCGCGCTGGTGGGCGTGGTGTACCGCATCGCACACTCGGGCGACCAGGCGCAGGCGTTCCTTCGCGTCCAGCCCCTTCTGATCGCAGTACTTGTTCAGCGGGATACCCCGCACAATCTCCATCGCGATGAACGGCTGGGACTCGCGGCTCAGGCCATCGGGAGAAACCAGCGGAGCAGCACCG
>CALLYM010000154.1 GCA_937858155.1 uncultured Phycisphaerales bacterium
GAAACCGATGACATCGGGCGTGAGCATGTAGATGGGCTGGCCGAGCATGACGGCCTCGGCCTCGATGCCGCCCACGCCCCAGCCGACGACGCCCAGGCCGTTGATCATGGTCGTGTGGCTGTCGGTGCCGACGCAGGAGTCGGGGTACGCGACGGTGGCGCCGCTGGTGTCCTGCTTGGTCCAGACCGCTTTGGCCAGATACTCGAGGTTCACCTGGTGCACGATGCCGGTGGCGGGGGGCACGCACCGGAAGTTGGACAGGCTCTGCTGACCCCACTTGAGGAACTCATACCGTTCGTTGTTGCGTTCAAACTCCTTCGCCGCGTTGATCGTGAGCGCGACCTTGCTGCCAAAGGCATCCACTTGCACGCTGTGGTCGATGACCAGGTCGCACGGCACCAGCGGGTTGATGAGGTTGGGGTCGCCGCCCATGGCCTTCATGGCGTCACGCATCGCGGCGAGGTCCACCACGCAGGGCACGCCCGTGAAGTCCTGCAGCACGACGCGGGCGGGCATGAACGGAACTTCCTCTTTGATAGTGGAAGTGGGGTTGTAGTTCGCCAAGCCCACGACGTCGTCGTCTGTGACGATGAAGCCGTCCACATTCCGCAGCATGGCTTCGAGGAGCACTTTTATCGAAATCGGCAGCTTGTCCACGTGGCCCACCCGTTGCTGCTTGAGCGCCTCAAGCGAGTAGTATGTGTATTCACCGTGAATAGTCTTCAGAATCTTGCGGGATTGGAAGGGGTTGGAGGCGGTTGTCATGGGGCGGTCCTTTCGGGTGGCGTACGAAGCGATTGACGATCCACCGTAGCCCGCTATCGGCATGAATCGAGTGAATGAAAATAAGCGATGCTATAAGCATCGCTTATGAGGCTAAACTGAGAGTACTGGTACGCCTTAGCGTGGTTGGCCGTCGCGGTTGTTCCCGGTCGTGGGCTGGTCTGCCCTCTGCTGGATCGCGTTGAGCAACCGAGTCGCCTTGCGCTCATGCTCACGCAGCGAGACGAGTGTGCTGTCGAGGTACGAACGGACGCGCTGGTTGCGGGCCTGACGCAGTGCAGAATCAACCTTGGAGATCATGGACCCGTGTTCGTCCACCATTTTCTGGACGAACGTGCGGTCAAACTCCGTGGAGGAGGCGTTCTGGAGCATGGCAAATCCATCCGTGCCCGGGTTCGCGTCGGAGCCATTGGCACGACCGCTCATGTCCTGTGACCCTCGAGCTGCATCACGCCAGGACCCATCCGCGTTGCGTGCTGGCTGGTTTGAAGTGTTCTGGTCATTGGAGTTGTTGTCTCTGTAACGGCCAGACGCGGTCTGGTCGCCGTATTCGTGACCCTGGTCTCCCCCCGTGTTCTGAATGGACCGCGTGTTGTTCCACTGCGCGCTCGAATCTCTCCACATCGTTTCGCCGAGTGTGACGTTTAATTCGCGTGCAAGTGTCATGAGGCGAGTGTCGTTTTGAGCGTGATCACGCGCCAGCATGCTCCCGAAGTCACGCACCTCTTCGGTGGCGCCCTTGGACTGTGCTAGGCGGCCCAGCTGGATCTCTTCCTGGTTCTTTGTGTGGATGAGGCTCAGAGCCTGCTGCTCGCCGTCACTTACATCCATTGTCGCCCCGCTCACGGCATCGCGAGATTCGTGGCTGGCGGATTGATCGGACTGCGTCACTCGCCAGCCATCACGGGTCGACGGATCGGTGTAGGTATTTGTGGTGTCACTCGCGAGCGAACCCATGTGGGCGTCGCTGGCATACCAGCGGGAGGAGAATCCACCACCCTGGCCGCTATTCGCGTAGGCCGTTTGCGAATCACGCTCGGCCGTTTGCTTGCCCGCGTTCATGCGAGCGTCCCGCCACGAATCTCTGGTGTCGTTCCATGACCTGCTGACCCTGTCCTTGGCTGACTCGAGGTGGCTGCAGCCGGCGCCCACGAGCGCAAGCCCCGCCATCGAGATGAGGTTCCGGACCACGACGTGTTGATTATTCTGCATGTGCAATACCTCCTGGCGAAGCGCTGTGTCCAGCGCGGCACCCAAGAGCATGCGTGAGCAATTGATTCTCGCGTGAAGGAGTGGTGAATTGGGTTTCGCGTCCCGTGGGGCTGATCCGGGGATTTATGAGAGGCTCGTGAGCGTTGAGTGTACAGAAAAAGCGATGCCACCGCGGCATCGCTTGGAAGGGTCGGCTTTCATGAGGGCTCAGGGCGGCGGCATTTCCCCGCGCGAGATTCGTCGAACGATGTCGTCCACCGCCGCATCCTTTCCGGCCTTCTTCTTCTCGATTTCAGCGCGGATGTCGTTCAGCCGCTCGTTGACCCGAGTCGCTTCGTGCTCATCGAGTTTCAAGCGTTGGTCGAACGCGTTGGAAACGGCGTCCCGCAAGGCCTTCTCTGCCTCGCTCCGTTTCGCGGCGGTACCCGCCGCCTTGTCGTCGAGCAACTGTGCCTGGCGCGACGCATGAATAGCTTCGAGAACTGAAAGCCCGTCCTTCAGCTCTTCCAGCCGGAGCTTGAAGAGTTCAGGGTCTGTCTCGCGGGCCTTGAGCACGTCGCGGACGCGCGGGGCAAGGCGCTGGAACATACGGTCCGCGAGCTGGGGGTGCTTTTCGCGGACTTCCTTGACACGTGCCGCAAATTCAGGAATGTCTCTCTCCATGGCAGCCATCAGGCGATCCCGGTCGCCGGGGCCTAAGTCCCCACGCCCACCGGGACCCGGACCGTCGGGCCCTTCTGGTCCACCCCGCACACCAGGTCCACCCCCCGGACCCCCCGGACCGCCACCGGGACCCCTTGGTTCCCCAGGTCGTCCGAGCCGATCAGGCCCCATGGGACGGGAGGCCTGACCGGGCTCGAAACGACGCCCACCCTCGGGGCCACGTTGTTCGCCAGGCATGAATTCATCCGGTCGCCGTTCTTCACTGCGCTCGCGGAAGCGGCCCCCGGGGCCCATCGGACCTCCCTGAGCGTCGCGCGACAGAAAGAGCCGGAGCAAGGGCATGTCCAACTCGCGGCGTACGACCGCCGGATCCTCGCCCCTGTTGAGCCGCTCTATGGCGGTACGCATTTTTTCCTGGGCCTGCTCGGTCTCTTTGAGCGCACGATCGAGGTGCTCCTTCATGTTCTCCGGGGCCGAGTCCCCGGACGCTTCCGGGCGTGCAGGTGGGTCCATGGGCGGTTCAGCCGCGTGCAGAGAAAGAGCGGTGCCTGTTGCCGCCATGAGAAGGGAGGTCAGTGCCATCGTGGTGCGGAATGTGCGGTTCACAGCGAGTCTCCGGTCTGCGTGTCGCTTGCGTGGAAGAGGTCATCTGCACCCCAGTACGAGTTCATGTCGGCGCTCACCCGCGTGTGGAGCGCTTCCGCGTCCGTCCAGGCGTCCCCCAGACTGCTTTGCGCGAAGAACGAATCAAGCATGTCGAGTGCGGCGGTTTCGTCGGTTGACGGGGACGCAATCTGCTCCTGAGGAGACCTTGTCTGCGACCGCGAAGCGAGGATCGCGGCACCAACCGAGAGCGTCAGCGCGAGGCCAGCTGCCAGCCGCATGCCGGTGGATCGCATGACAGACGAGCGTGGTGCAAGAGTGCCAGAGCCTGCCTCACGACGCAGCTTGTAATGGGTAGTCTCGCCTTCGATCATCATCGGGGAGGTCGCAGCGACAATTCGGTCGAGACGCTCGCGCGTTGCCAAGGCACGATCCGCCGCGCCTGCCTGCGACAAAAGGTTGTCGAGGTGAGCGAGCCGACGGTCGCCGTGGGGCGTGATGGGTACTCCCTCCAGCGGGCCGAGGTCGCCATTCCCAGAGTTGTCGTGCGAACTTTTCATGAAGCCCACGTCCTTCCTCGTGCCTAACGCGGTCGGCGGCCCTTTATTGCAGGTCTTCTGGCCGTCGCAACCGGCCTGTCTGCGTGTTTTCCGGCGTTACTGACCCCAAAGACCGCATATCCGGATTATCCCGCTCCAGGATTTCCCGGAGCTTGCGCAGGGCTCGGTGATGCCGGGCCAAGAGTGTCCCCAGGGGTTCCTCGAGGACTTCAGACATCTGTTTGAAACCCATCTGCGCATGGTGCCGGAGTTCAATGACCTCCCGGTCCTGGGGCGAAAGGTGCTCCATTGCCGACCGGAGCGCTCGAAGTTCCCCCGGGCTTGACGGAACGTCTTCACCAGGGGGATACACGCCGTTGGCCTTCTGGTGCACGCCCTCGTCGGGCAGGCTGGTCGCCCGCCTTCGATTGCGACGCATCAAGTCCCGGACACGGTTCATGGCGACGCGGAAAAGCCAGCTCTCGAAACGGCCGCGTTCGGTGTACTCGCCGGAAGTCATTTTCACTGCGATCGTGGCAAAGACGGACTGCGTGACTTCTTCCGACACTTCGGGGTCCCGGCATCGGCTCTGGCACAGCGCAAACACGCGTGGGCCATATGTGCGCACAAGTGTCGCCCAGGCTTGCTGATCTCCACGCGCAGCAAGACCCAGCACTTGCGCGAGTCCGT
>CALLYM010000155.1 GCA_937858155.1 uncultured Phycisphaerales bacterium
AGGGAAATGAGATCGGCTTGGACAAGATTTCCAACTTTGAGAGCTATGTCGGGGGCACTAACAACGACATCTTCTTTGGCGGCGCCAAGGCCGAGTATATGAACGGCGACCTTGGCAATGATCACCTGCACGGCGGCGGCGGCAATGATTTCCTGTATGGCTGGGATGGAATCGATGTGTTGTCTGGCGACCTGGGAGCAGACGTGCTCACAGGTGGCTCTGGATCTGACCATTTCATGTACAACTCCGTAAAGGACAGTACCACAGGTCGGAGCGGGCGGGATACCATCACGGATTACAACGATGCTCAAGACACGATTTGGTTCAAAGGCGCAAATTTCGCAGGCTTCCACATGAACACTGGAGGCTTCGAGGATTCGGCCTTCGATGGCACCGCCGGTGCATTGCGGGCACTGAAAAATACCGAGGGCTGGCTGCTGCAGTATGACAGTAACGGCGACAAAAAAGTGGACATGTCCATTCAGGTAAATGACGCAGGCCACGCCACTTCATGGAACATTTCGGATTTCGTTGTGTTCTAGTGCTTTGTGGAACCCGTTACGACTTCGCCGCCCGCTGGTCCCCCATCCTTGACGTGTTCCAGAAGCTGTCGGTGCGATTTGCCCTCGAGGTGCACCCCACGGAAATCGCCTACGACATCCACACCACCCACCGCGCGCTCGCGGCGGTCCGTCACCACCCGGCCTTCGGTTTTAACTTCGACCCCTCCCACTTGCACTGGCAACTCGTGGACCCTGTCCAGTTCATCCGCGCCTTCCCTGACAGGATCTTCCACTGCCACGTCAAGGACGCCGTGCGGCGCCTCGACGGCGTCTCCGGCGTGCTCGCTTCGCACCTTTCCTTCGGCGACCACCGCCGCGGATGGGACTTCAGGAGCCCCGGCCGCGGTGACGTCCACTTTGAAGACATCACCCGCGCGCTGAATGACATCCGCTACGCCGGCCCGCTCAGCGTCGAGTGGGAAGACTCCGGCATGGACCGCCTGCACGGCGCGAAGGAAGCGTGCGACTTCGTGCGACGGCTAGACTTTCCACCGTCCGGCGCCGCGTTCGACGCCGCGTTTGAGAAGAAGTCCTCGCGGTAACCGCCCCGGAACAGAACCATGAAACGAACGATCCTTGCGCTGATCAGCACCGCCGCCGCCACCGGCTGCGCCCTTGCCCAGACAGAGAAGCCCGGAGCGATCCCCGCCGTCAAAGTCGTGTCCCCGGCCACAGCCCAGGACAAGCCACAAAGGGATGCCGAGAAGGACCGCGACACACCCCTGTACGACGAGAAAGCGGACGCCAAAACGCTCATCGACGCCGCGCTCGCACGCGCGAAGCGCGAGAACAAGCGGGTCCTCATCCAATGGGGAGGCAACTGGTGCCCCTGGTGTATCCGGCTTGAAAAGCTCTACCGTGCCGACAAGGACATCAAGCACGAACTGCTGTACGAGTACGAAACCGTGTTCATCGATGCCGGCCGCCCAAACCTCAAGAACGTTGACTTCGCGATGCAGTACGGTGCGGACCTGAAGGCATACGGCTTCCCGTTCATCACCATCCTCGACGCCGATGCCATGCCCCTGGTGAACCAGGAGTCAGGCTCACTCGAAATCAAGAACGACAACGGCGAGTCCGCCGGCATCGCCGCAGGGCACAACCCCAAGGCTGTCCTCAAACTCCTGAAAGACCACGAAGCCGCGCCACTCGCCGCGAGGGATGTCCTGTCCGCGGCCCAATCCAAAGCACGCGATGAACACAAACTGGTGTTCCTCCACTTCGGCGCCCCCTGGTGCGGCTGGTGCCACCGCCTCGAAGCCTGGATGCAGCAGCCCGAAACCGCCGCCATCCTCTCAAAGTACTTCGTTGATTGCAAAGTCGACGTCGACCGCATGACCGGCGGCGAAGAGATGAAAAAGCAGTTCGTCACCGACGACAAGTCCGGCATCCCGGTCTTCTACTTCCTGGATGCTCAAGGCAAAGCCGTCGTCGGCAGCATCGGCAAGGACGGCAACATCGGCTACCCAGGCGGTGACGAAGAAGCCCCGCACTTCCGCGCAATGCTCGAAGCAGCCAAGGTCTCTGAGGCCGACGCCGCCTCGCTCCTCAAGTCCGTGCGCCTCGACAAGAAGTAGGACATGAAGCAACTCCACCTCGGCATGGTCGGCGGCGGGCAGGGCGCTTTCATCGGGGCCGTGCACCGCGTCGCCGCGACCATGGACGGCGAGGCCCGCTTCGTCGCCGGCTGCCTTTCCTCCACCCCCGACCGCGCCCTCGCCTCCGGCAAGTCCCTGGGCCTGCCGGACGCCCGCAACTACCCCACCTGGCAGGCGATGCTCGACCGCGAACGATCTCTCCCCAAGGGCGAACGCATCGACGCCGTGTGCATCGTGACTCCCAACCACCTGCACTTCCCCATCGCCCAAGCGTTCGTCGAGGCCGGCTTCCACGTTTTCTGCGACAAGCCACTTACACGCACCCTGGCCGAGGCTCAACAGCTCGCCGTAAGTGTGCGCCGCGCTGGCACGGTTTTCTGCGTCACGTACAACTACACCGGCTATCCCCTCGTCCGCGCAATGGCAGACATGGTGAAGTCCGGCAC
>CALLYM010000156.1 GCA_937858155.1 uncultured Phycisphaerales bacterium
GTGTCACTGAGGCCTTCCGTGCGATGAAACGTGTGCACTTCTTTGTTGTTTGCGCGTTTGTCTTTCGTTCCACCTGATCAATGGGGGGAGCAGTTATCCGGGGAGGACACGCGTGCCTACCTGTTCCCCGCGCAGGTAAGCTGCAAATGAGCTGGGCTGGGCCGAAACTATGACGACCGGTGACCCGATGTGCCGCGCCGTCTCCACCGCAGACCTTGTTTTCGGAACCATCCCACCCGAAATGACACCATTGGTGATCAGGCCTTCCACGCGAGCGGGCGCCAGTTCTTCGATTGTGCGACCGTCCGCACCTCGCACACCGTCTACGTCCGTCAGCAGCACCAGGGCTGCCGCTCCAAGCGCGCGGGCTACGCCCGCCGCGGCATCGTCTCCGTTTACGTTCAGCAGCCCTCCTTGGGCGTCAATGCCGATGGACGCAACCACCGGCAGGAACTTCAATCTCAGAAGCTCCCTCAGCAGGCGTGCGTGACCCTTGGTGTCCACTTCGCCGACGCGGCCGGGGTCAAAGGAAAACCTCGTTGCCTTTCTCGTCGCGAGCACCCCGCCATCGCCCAGGCACACACCCACCGCCGGTGACCCTCGAACCGCCATATTGATAGCGCCGACGAGCTGCTTGTTCACAGTTCCGGCCAGAACGCCCGCAATGACGTCCATCTGGTCTTCTGGCGTGATACGGATCCCTTCTCTCCGCTCTGTCTTCATACCAAGCCTGTCGATGAGTGAGTCGACTTTCCGCCCGCCCCCATGCACAAGCACGACGCCACCGGCGTGCGTGGTGTGCTTCTCCACCAGCGCTTGCCACAGCGTGGGGTTATCGAGTTGCTGCTCGAGCGACGCCCCGCCGATTTTTACGACGAGGGGTCGTCCTGCGAACACGGTGTGGTCCGCGCGATGGCCCTCACAGTGACTCGGAGTGGTCACTCCGCACCCCGCGGCGTCAAGGCCATGGATTCGGGCATCCCCAGCCGTATGTTCATGCACTGCACGGCCTGCCCCGCGGCGCCCTTGACCAGGTTGTCCAGGGCGCTGCTGATGATGAGGTGCCCACGGTCATCCGAGGCAAGCGCGATATCGCAGAAGTTGGATCCACGCACATCCGCGACAGCGGGCCAGACGCCGGGCGGGCAGAATCTGACGAACGGCTCTTGCCTGTACGCCCTCGCGAGTGCCTCGCGGACGAGGGCTTCGCTCCAGCCCTCCGCGAGCTCTACGTGGATCGTGCTGAGGATGCCGCGGTCGTAGGGCCCCGTGTGCGGCGTAAAGATGGTGGCTGTGCCGACGTATGCATCGATCTCCGGCTGGTGCCGGTGCTTGAAGACGCCGTACGCCTGCTGGCTCACCTCACAGAACAGCAGCCGTTGCTCGGCCTTGCGTCCGGCGCCGCTGATGCCGCTTGTTGCATCGATGATTGGGCGTGTGCCCGCCTTCACCGCGCCGGCCCGTACCAGGGGCGCCAGCGGAAGAATCACGCTCGTGGGGTAGCACCCGGGCACCGCGATGAGACCCGCCGTCGCAATCTGAGCCCGGAACAACTCAGGCAAGCCGTACACCGCCGTGCGCAGCAGCGGTACGTCGCGGTGGGAGAGAGCATAAAAGCGCTCAAACGCAGCGGTATCCTGCAGCCGGTAGGCCGCGGAGAGGTCCAGCACGATGAGCCCTCGTGCCCGAAGCTGCGGCGCAATCTCCAGGCTTGCCTCGTGCGGCGTGCACAGGAAGACCGCGTCGGGCTTCAGCCCCGTGATCGCATCGGCATCCGTCGCGCGCACCGGCATGTCGAGCACCCCGCGGAAACGCCCGAACGACGCCGAGAAGCGAGGCGATTCTCCGCCGGTCTTCTCGTTCTTGCCCGAGCCAAACAGGCCGACGATCTGTGCCTTTGGGTGCGCCATCAAACGCGACGCGAGCTCCGCCCCGCTGTAACCGCTCGCACCGACAATGACAACTCGCAGCGACAAAAAGGCGTTCCTTTCAGGGGGTGCGGAGCATATCCGTCAGAGAACGGGCGATCCGGGACGCGGTGCGACCGTTCGACGTGGCGACAAAGATCGTGTCATCCCCCGCGACGGTGCCGATGACGCCGGAAAGGCCCGCGCGGTCCACTTCCAGCGCGAGCGCGGGCGCGTGCCCCGCCTGTGTGCGGATGACGATCAGGTTACAGGCCGCCCGCGCATCGATCATCGCCCCTTTGACGACACGGGAGAGAGAGCGCGGAGTGTCCTGTGCGTGCGCCACACCGTTTGCGGCGGGCAGCACATACCCGTCCGGGCCCTTCAGGACGCCCAGCTCCCGCAGGTCCCGTGACAACGTTGCCTGCGTCGCCTCAACCCCCTCACGCGCAAGGAGGCGGGACAGCTCTTCCTGGCTGCGCGGGTGTTCCGTGCTCAGCAACGAGCGGATGGTTCCCAGCCTGCGGGCGCGGACGTGCATCGCATTATTATTCTCGCTGTGAATAGGTATGTCAAGCGGAGGCGGCGTGCGTCACACGCGCGGTGTCGATCCGTTCACACCGGCCCCTTGGCGTCGGACCACGACCTCACCACGATCCGAGAGCGATGCCTGAGGGGACGGTGCCGCTCGTTGAATATTCAACCTGCGGCCCGCGGCCTCTCCCAGCACGTCGCTCTTCACGCGGGCCGCGCGCAGTTCCGCGTCCGCGTCGCCGGCGGTGACAGCGTCAATCACTAGTCGGTCACCCTTGGTCCGGATGCGCACGTCGTGCACAACGCCCGCGTGCGAGCGGTCAAGCCCATCCGCCACGCGCAGCAAGCCCGAGAGCCGGCGTACGAGCGCCCTGTCCGCGCCGTTGAGCGACGCGAACGCGCGGTGGCGCACGCCCGGCGCGCCGCGTCGGTGGTACCTGCATAGCTGGGCAAGGACTTCCTGCAGACGCGCGTCCCAGCCCGGGAGATCGGCGTGCCGAACAATCGTTGCGGAGTGCTTGTGGTGGCGCCGGTACTCCACCATAATGCCTACGTCGTGGAGCAGACCCGCCGCCTCCAGCACAGCCCGCTCGTGCGGGACCGTGCCCAGGCGCGGCACAAGCCCGGCCTGCCGCACGCACTCGTCATAGAGGAGCACAGCGAGGGCCGCGACATGCTCGCTGTGATCGCGCTCGTAGAGACACCCCTCAGCGAACCGCCGCGCCGAAGCCACAAGGCGATCATCGCGCGATGCCCGCTCGCTCATGTCTTCTGCACGCTCCCGCACCATCCGAGTCAGGAGGCCCTCCCGCACCCCACCAGGGTTGGCATGGATGTGCGACACACCCAGGTGTTTCATGAGCCGCTCGACGACCACAAGCCCGGCGACCACAATGTCGGCCCGGTCTGGCGGCAGACCCGGCACCCGAAGCCGGTCCGCCAACGACATGCTGCGGAGGTGATCGATGATCTCGCGTAACTGTGCACGGCTGACGGGCCCCAACGACCGTAGAGCGGGGCTGTTTCGATGGATGAGCACGCCCCGCATCGCCGCACCCACCGTGAGCATGGTGGTGAATGTTCCTCCGCAGCCCACGACCAGGCCCGGCACGCCCCGAGGACGTTTCACGCCGCGCGCCAGTGTGCGGTCGATGTGGCGTTTCAGGTCCGCGAAGCGATTTCGACCCGCGCCCTCCGCGCCCCCGAACGCTTCCGTCAGCCGCACCGCCCCGAGCGGCATGGACGAGTTCTGCACCACAACGCCGCGTTGGCTGAGCACGACCTCCAGCGACCCACCCCCGATATCAACGACCGCGCACGTGCCGTGCGAAAGGTCGTAGCGCCGCGCAACCGCACCGAAGGTGTACCGGCCTTCATCGAGAGCGGAGATGGTGACGAGGTCCAGACCGGTGCGATCCTTGACCAGGGAGATGAAGTCCGCGCGGTTCACCGCATCCCGCACAGCGGCCGTCGCGAACGCGCCGGCGACGCACCCTAGCGAATCACAGCGCGCCTTGAAGCGGTGGATCGCTTCAACCGCGCGAGCCATGGCCTGCGGGCAGAGTTCACGCCGCTTGCCCTGCCCCTCCGCGAGGCGAGCAGTTGCACGCTCTTCCGCCAGAACGTTCCAGGATCGTTCGTCGTTGAGTTCAACGGCAAGGAGGCGGATCCCGTTGCTGCCGACATCGATGACCGCGAGCCGCTGCCCCGCAAGGAACAAGTTCTGTTGGGCCGGCTCCTGGGTGGGCGGCTGATCGGGAGACGAAGATCGCGTGGGGGCAGAGAGCACCGGCTCGTCAGGCTGCACGTGCTCCTGAGAGATACTGCCCTTTCCAAGTTCACCACGAGATGCGGCCAGAAGCTGGTCGAGGCGTGCGTTTACGTCGTCCGCACCCAGCCATTCCGTTGTGTTCGAGAGCCGTCGAGCTTCCAGCGCTTGAAACCGCTCACGCAGCATGGCAATATCGGGTGCGGACTTATGGATGCTTTGCTGCAGCCGATGCAGGCGGGCCGCGAGCGTCGCGGCATCGTTCACTTCGCCAAGGCGTCTTTGGGCCTCCACAATCCACCGGAGAGCCGCGGGCGATTCCGCGCCGAGCACGTCCCTGGAGAACAGGAGTTCCATGGTGTACCTGATTCGCTTGAGCACGATGCGCAGCCTGTGAAGCTGCTGAGAGTCCGACCTGCTCTCCACGACCAGCAGGCGAGCCTGTTCCACGAGTGCGGCAACCTGTTCCCGCGCCGCAGCGAGGACGGCGCTACCGACTTCCACGTCCTTCAGGCCCGCGTCAAGCACGCGGCGCAGGCGACGGACTTCTTCGCGATCATGGCTCCCCACGCGCTCTCGCAGCTGCGTCCATGCGGCCCGTCGTTCCTTTGCGATGGACACGAGGACGGTGTCTATCGCTCCGGCTTTGTCTTTCCACGCCACACGCAGCTCGCCCAGGAGTGCCGTGTGCACGTCGGCGTTTCGCACGCTTCCAGCCTCGCGACGCAGACGGCGCAGCACCTGCATTGCGCGATCCGCATCGCGCTCCTCGATGAATTCCGAGCACACAAGCAGCGCAGCGCCGGCCCGCCTGCAACAAACTCTCAGGGCGTGCACGGCCTTCCCGCAGTCCTCGGGGCTTGCCGCGACTGCCTTGCACTTCCGCACGCGACGCATTTCGCGGACCACCGCCCGCAGGCGCATGCCCACCCCCGCCACGCCGACCTCTGGCGATGCAGCCATTCCGCCCCGCGCTTGCCTGTTCCTGCCCGGCATGCGCACCTCCTGCGGGGAAGAGTACAGGAACATCACCATGGAAAAGGGCCCCGTGAGTGCGGGGCCCTTGCAAAAACAATGTCTTGACGTGGCGTGCGGTGGCCGGTCGGGTTCCAAACCCGCCGGAGATCACACGGCATGTTCGGGCTTCAGCCTTGCACCCGAGGTTTGCTGGGGAATGTGACGCGTTACTGCGTCAGGCGGGGGCCCGTGCCACCCTGCCGCTGGTTGAGGCTGATCTCGCCGTTTCGCTCTTCGTACTGACGAACCACCTGACCGAGGCTGATGGCCAAGCGCTTCGCACCCTGCCAATTCATCACCACGCGAGATCCGACAGCGAAAAGCAGTGCGGGCTGATTGTCCGGGCCAGGGACGGGAAGGTTCATGCCAAAGTCCAGCACCACCTCGTCCGCCGTCGTCGAGGTGCGGATCGTGTTCGCGTACGTCGTGTTCATCTTGGATTCATCGATCCGCAACTGAATCTGACGCTGTTCGCCCTGTTGCTCGCTCATGGCTTTCCTTTCATGGGGTTTCCGCCCTGCTTGGTTGGAGGCGGGAGACCGGTCGCCGCGGCAATAACGCGGAATTTGACCGTCAATGGCGGCTTGTTCGCACGCCTTGCTGTGGGGTTCCGCGTGGGACACTTCGTGCCCCCGGCCCGCACTGTGCGGGGCGACCTTGCCGCAGAAGGGGCTGAGTCTAGGTGGTCCGAGCGGGAGAATCCTGTGAATTGTCCCGGTCGGAGTGCGTTCGGTCGCAGATACCGGTGCCCTGGACAGGTGTTTCGCTTGGCAATCGGGTAGCATGTGCTGTTGTGTCCAACACTGCCCCCCAACTCGGCCCGGACGTTCAGGCCACGGGCCTCCGCCTGCAGGCGGCGATGATTGCCCTCTTGGACGCTGTGCCTGGGGCCCCACACCGCCCGACAGCGCTCGCGAACCGCCTGCGGATCAGCAGAGTGACCGTCAACAACATGCTGACCGCTCTGGGTCGCGAGACGGCGTTCGAGGTGCTGGAAGCGATCCCTGGCCCTGAGTCGCTCCGCGCCGCCGCGACAGCAGCCGCAGCTATGGGCGTCAGCACGCACCTTGTGTCTGAGGCCAACCTTGCCATCGATTCGTTCTCGGGCCTGATCCGCGACCACTTCGGCACACGAGCAGCGCTGAATGCGGCCATCGGCGGGCGTTCCAATGCCATCAAGGCACGCGTGGATCAATCAGGGCGCGTGCAGGTTTTCAATGGCATGCGCCAAATTCTGGGAGTGGAGGCTGAAACGTGGTTGACGTCCATGTTCTTTGTGCCCGCCGCCGATGACCCATCGGTTGTCGCGGTCACGACGATTCATGGAGCAATCGCAATGCGCCGCCTGCGTTCCGACACCCAGGTGTACTTCACGTTCGGCGTGCCGTACCGCGGGGGTGGTGAACAAGGTGACTTGTCGCAGTCCGCCGTGACGCTCGCAGACTTCTACACGCACGAAGCCGCGGCGCTGGAAACGAAGACGGTCAACGGACTGCTGCGCCACCGGCTTATTGAAGACCGCCTCGGCAAGCACGCGGTGCTCGACATGCTTGCAGTCAGCCATAATCCCAAAGGGTCAAGGCGACACGCGACGGCAGACGCGCCGCTGCGGGGCGTGTCGGTGTATGTCGATGTCCCTGTACGCACCTTGGTGTGCGATGTTGTGGTGCACCAAGCCGTTTTTCCGGGGAAGTCCCCGTCACTTATGGTCTATAACCCTGGGGCCAAGGGCCCAGCAAACCCCAACGACCCCAGCCGGGATCCCGACCGGTTGAGCGTGTCAGAGACGCCATATGAGGTTCCGATTGGGAAAGACCGCTACGACGTGGACGAGGTCCCCAATTACGCTCACATGATCGCCCGGGTCTGTGGGCAGCTCGGGCAGCGGGACGAGGACTTCCGGGTCTACCGGCTCATGTTGGCGTACCCAGTTCACGGCTTCCAATACGTGCTGGCGTTCCAGGCGCCGCCCGAGGCCGGCTGCGTCGGCGCGCCCAGCGCCAGCAGCACGACGATCATGGCCTCGTTGTAGCCCGTCCAGTCGTAGGCGATGAAGCCGCTCTCGGGGTGCCAGCCCAGCGCGATGGCCTCGCCGCGCACCTGCGCCCAGGGCCACTCGACGCGGGCATAGATCTCCTCGGCCAGGCGGCGGATCTGCGCTTCCTCGGCCTCGGGCCCGTCGAAGAAGGCGCGCGCGTGCAGGGCACCGGCCAGGAACAGCGCCGTGTCGACGGTCGACAGCTCGCAGCGATCGAAGCGCAGGCCGCTCTGCATGTCCAGGAAGTGATAGAAGAAGCCGCGGTGGCCCGTGATGCCGCTGCTGCCGGGGCCCTGCGGCGCGTCGCGGAAGAAGCGCAGCGTGATCAGCACGCGCTGCCGAGCTTGCGCGCGGGTCACATATCCGCGCTCGACGCCGATCGCGTACGCGGTCAACGCGAAGCCCACCGCGGCGATGCTCGAGAACGAAGGCGTCGGATATCGATCGGGGATGAGCCCATTGTCGAGGTTGGCGGTGTTCCAGAAGTAGTCGAACGTGCGGCGCTCTAGGTCGTCCAAGAGCGCGGCCTCGGCGCGCGCGGCCGGCACCGGGGTGGCGCCAACGCCGCCTCGATCTGCGCAGCCGGCGCTCACCAGCAGC
>CALLYM010000157.1 GCA_937858155.1 uncultured Phycisphaerales bacterium
CCGAGTCATACCAGAACCGGCGTGTGTACGTCGTGGGCGGCGGCGATTCCGCCGTCGAGGCTGCGGTCGGACTCTCCGAACAGCCCGGCAACACCGTCACCCTCGTCAACCGCGAGCGGGACTGGACGCGCATCAAGTCCAAGAACGAATCACGCCTGAAAAAAGCGGAAGCCGGGGGACGTTTGACGGCCTTTCTCGACGCGTCGACCCAGAAGATCGAGCCCGGTAGAGTGACCTTCCGCGTGAACGGGAAGGCGACGCCCGATCTCCACACCATCGCCAACGACGACGTCTTTATCTTCGCCGGCGGAGAGCCGCCATTCAAGCTGCTCAAGGACGCGGGCGTGTCGTTCGACCCATCAAAACGCCCCAAGGCCCCCGCCGCGCCGGACAACAGCACGCCGCTCATGTGGGCCGTCGCGCTGCTGCTGGTGGGTGCCATCGGCGTGGCATGCCTGGCGATGTTCCACCGGGCATACTACTCCTCCACGCCCGCGCTCCGCACCCTGCTCGACGAGCACGAATACCTGCGTCCGGGTGGAACCGTCGGACTCCTCAACGGCCTGCTGGCCGTGTGCCTGTTTGTCTGGAACCTCCTCT
Organism: uncultured Phycisphaerales bacterium; assembly: GCA_937858155.1. Taxonomy (GTDB): domain Bacteria; phylum Planctomycetota; class Phycisphaerae; order Phycisphaerales; family UBA1924; genus BJHL01. The sequence goes on from CALLYM010000157.1 coordinate 601, forward strand.
ACCTGGCCCGACGCACGCGCGTGGGCGCATGGCTCCCCGGCTCCCTGCGCTTCTGGATGGGCTCGCACGTCTTTACGGGCCTCGCGAGCTTCCTGTGCGTGTTTGTCCACGCGGGCTTCACATACCGCATGACGGTGGGCGGCTTCGCCTTCCTCGCGCTGGGTGTCGTGCTCCTCGCGGGCATCGTCGGACGCTACTTCTACGCCATCGTCCCTCACGCCGCCAACGGCCGCGAGATGGACCTCGACGAGCTGCGCGGACGCCTCGCCGCCCTCTCCACCACATGGGACCGCACCAGCCGGGGCCTCGGGCAGAACGTCCGCGAACGCATCGACTCCCTGGTGCACAAGGACCGCTGGCACGCATCGCTCCTTGGCAGGGCCTACGAAATGGGAGCGAGCCACATCCGCATCCGACGGACGCTGCGCGAACTCCGCCGCGACCCGGCCTTTGAAGGAGTGCCCGCCGACGAACGCGAGGAGCTGTTCCTGCTCGCCAAGCGAGCCTTCAAACTCACGATGCAGATCGCCCACTACGAGGAGGTGCGCGCGGTCCTCAGCACATGGCGCTTCATCCACGGCTGGCTCGCCCTGCTCATGGTCCTCTTCGTCGTGGCCCACATCACGACCGCCGTCCGCTACGCAAACCTGCACTGGCCGGTCCCCGCGTCCTGGACGTCTGCCGCGCCGACACAGAGCCCGGAAAGCACCCTGCACACCGGGGGTGCCCCTTGAAGCACAAGGGCGTGTCCATCATCATGGCGCTCGTGAGCCTCGCCGCGGTGGGCGCCGTCGCCTGGTGGGGCTTCCGCCAGCGCACCAGCCCGGGACCGTTGCACCCAACCCACGCCGCGCTGAAGGAACTCCGCGGCAACGCGGGGTGCGATGCCTGTCACGGCAAGGGGGTCGAAGGCGAGGCGATGAAGACGGGCATGACCCAGTCCTGCCTGGCCTGCCACGAGCCCATCAAGGCCCAGATCGACACCGCGTCGGGCATTCACGGTGCGCTTGCCAAGGACCTGCGAAACGCGTGCGAGAAGTGCCACCGCGAGCACCTGGGCATGTCCATCGCGCTGATCTCGGACAACTCGTTCCGCCTCGCGGGCATCGCGCAGTTCGAGAAGTACGACCACGCGCATACGCCGGGCGGCTACCACCTCGAGGGCAAGCACCTCGAACTCCAGTGCCAGAACTGCCACAAGACCGCGTACGAGACCATGCTTGGAAAGGGGGAAAAACGCTACCTGGGCCTCGCGCAGACCTGCGTCCCCTGCCACGAGGACTTCCACAAGGGCGAACTCGGCAACGACTGCGCAAAGTGCCACGGGCAGCAGCGACCCTTCAAAGAATCGCCGCTCTTTCACCACCCCGACACCTTCCCGCTCAACGCAAGCCACCGCGCCGCCAAGTGCATCGACTGCCACACCGAGAAGGGCGTCTTCACCGGCCTCAAGACCGACTGCGTGTCGTGCCACCAGAAGGAATACGACAAGACCACCAAACCAAGCCACATCGGCACGGGCATCAAGACCGACTGCGCGACGTGCCACGCTGAAGAAAAGTGGGACACCCGCGTGAAGTTCGCACACCCCGAAACGTTCCAACTCCTCGCCGCCCACGCCAAGCCCGCCTGCGCCGACTGCCACAAGGCCACTACCTATACCAAACTCTCCACCGACTGCGCTTCCTGCCACCGGGCGGACTTTGACAACACCAAAGAGCCCAACCACGCCACGGCGGGCATCAAAACGACCTGCGCAGACTGCCACACCGTCGAGACGTGGAAAACAGCCAGCGCGTTCAAGCACCCGGCGGCCTTCCCGCTCTCCGGCGCGCACGCGACCACCACGTGCACACAGTGCCACGCGCCGGGGAAACGACAGGAGCAGGTCGCGGCGTTCGTGAAGCAGCCATCCTGCGCCGCGTGCCACCCGTCACCCCACCAACAGGCCACACTGCGAGCGGTGGCAAACCTCCAGAACCGCACGGGCGACACCTGCGCGGCGTGCCACCAGTTCTCCGATTCGCTGTGGGGCGATTCCTCGCCCCGCATGACGGCGGAACTGCACGCCGCGACCGGCTTCCCCCTCGCTCCGCCGCACGAAAGTATCGACTGCGCGAAGTGCCACACGGGGTACGTGCCGCATCGCGCGCAGAAGCTGCCGGCCGACCAGTACAAGGAGGCCTTCCCGGGCCGCTCGCCACAGCAATGCGAGGCGTGCCACGCGGACCCGCACGACGGGCAGTTCCTCAGCGCCCCCTCGCGCGGAAGGTGCACCGCATGCCACAACACGTCACGATTCACGCCCACGCAGTTCGGCGAACAGGAGCATGCAAAGTGCAGGTTCCCGCTCGACGGCGCACACACCGCCGTGGCGTGCGCGGCGTGCCACAAGCTGGAAGAGAAGGGCTCCGTCAAGGTGCGGCGCTTCATCCCAACGACGACCGTCTGTGCGGACTGCCACAAGGACGTCCACAACGGCGCGTTCGACACGCCCACCTCTCCCGCGAAGGTCCACGGCAAGACCGGCTGTGCCCGCTGCCACGCCACGAAGGACTTCCGCGAAGTCGCGTGGACCGCCGACGAACACAAGCAGTGGACGGGGTCGGCGCTCCTCGGCAAGCACGCGACGACGAAGTGCGATGACTGCCACCGCCGGGCCACGCCCGGCGCGAGGCCCGGCCGCTCGCCCGCGTTCGCGAAGGCACCCGAGGCGTGCGCGGAGTGCCACGCCGACGTCCACGCCGGGCAGTTTTCCAGGAACAACACGACCGACTGCGCGAAGTGCCATCAGAGCACGGAGTCTTTCAAGACACTCGTGTTTAACCACGCCCGCGACTCCCGCTTCGCCCTCGACGAGAACCACGCCAAACTCGCCTGCGACGCTTGCCACAAGCCGTACGACACGCCCGCCGGCCCGCTCGTCCGCTACAAGCCCCTGGGAACGCAATGCTCGGACTGCCACGGCGTCGTCCCCCAGGCCAAGAAGCCGACTGGAGGCAATGGCCCATGATCCGCCCCTCCCCATTCTCCCTCGGGGCCTGTGCGCCCCTTGTCGCCTGCGTGGCGACCGCCTACGCACAGAACGCCACACGCCTCGATGCCGCCGTCGCGTCAGTCTCCGGACGAAGCGTGTACATAGACGCCGGACGCGAGCAGGGGGTGACGCCGGGCGTGCGCGTGTCCATCATCCTGGCGAGCGGCGAACGCATCGACGCGACGGTTATTGATGTGACCTCGAACAACAGCCGCGCGGAACTGCCCGCCGGTGCCCCCGCGCCCGATGTCGGTGCCAAGTGCGAGATCACTCTCGCGGTGCCGGATGTCGTCGCGCCGCCCACAACGCCCCAGGAGCCCAAGCCCGTCCCTGCGCACGCGCCGTGGCAGCGACAGGAAGACGCACGCACGCCCGACACGCCCCTCCTCGCCCCCGCCTTCGGCACCAACCCCAAGGACCGTCCCACCACCCTCCACGGGCGCGCCTACCTCTCGCTGCGCGACTCCCACGACAACCAGAACGGGAACGACTTTACCTTCGCCCGCCTCGGCACATGGATGGAACTCACCAACCCGTTCCACGACGCGGGACGCATCCTCTTTCAGGGAGACATCGACTACGACGGCACAAGCCTGACCGACGGCAGCCAGAACGACACCGTGGCGCGCGTCCAGCGCCTGTCGTACGCGAAGGGGATCGAAGACTACTCGCCCTACCGAATCGAGTTCGGGCGTTACTACCCGTACGCCCTGCCGGAGATCGGTCTGGTGGACGGCGTCGAGGGCGTCCTGCGCTTGCAGAACAGCTGGAGCCTCGGGATGGGCGCGGGCTTCTTCCCCGTGGCGAACGACGAACGCGATAGCGGCGAGGACTACGGATTCTACCTCTTCGGCGACTACCAGCCCGACCCGCGCACGCAGGCCATGAACGTCACCCTTGGTTACCAGCAGACCTGGCACAGCGGCAAGGAGGACCGCAACCTGCTCATCGGGCGCGTCAACGCGCGGCCCACCAAAGACCTCTGGCTGTACGCCCTCGGCATGGTTGACATCTACGGCGCGAACGACACGGTGAAGGCGGAAACCATCGACGTCACACAACTGGTCCTGAACGCCAGCTACACGCTGAACCCCAAGACCGGCGTCTCCGGTTCGTTCACGCGGACAACCTGGCCCGAACTCCTCCGCGAGGAATTCGTGAACCTGCCGCCCGACCTTGTCACCGACGGATTCGTCAACCGCTTCTCAGGGTCGGTGTGGAGGAAGTTCTCCACCAACATCCGGGGCACCGCCCGCGGCAACTACTGGGCCGACCAGGAAGACAGCGGCTCCGGGGGCGAAGTCGGGGCCGACTGGTACAACCCCTGGGGGCTCGGCTCATCCCTCTACGGCTCCGTGTTCTACGACGACGCCTCTTTCAGCACCGGGTACGGCGTCCGCCTCCAGGCCCGCCAGGACTTCGGGCGCGTGCGCGTCATGCTCGGCTACGACAACTACGCCTACAGCGTGGACCAGGTCTCGGGCACGCAGAACTTCCTCCGCCACACGCTCCGGGCTGACCTGGGCTGGAACAAGGGCAACTGGAGCGCAAACCTCGACGCATCGCAGACCTTCGGCGACAACGAGGACAACCTCAACCTGGGCGTCTACATCCAATATCGTTTCTGATGGAGACAGCGATGAAGACCCGCACCAAACTCATCCTCGCCACGATCGCCTTCGTCGTCATCGTCTCCTGCGCCAACCTTGTCCCGCGCCAGGGGTGGAAGAAGTCGCTTGGACCGGTCGTCCCGCACGACACGTTCCCCGCCGACTGCTCCATCTGCCACGAGAGCGGCTCCTGGGACAGGATCAAGCCCGACTTCCAATTCGACCACCTCAAGGAAACCGGCTACGCCCTTGAGGGCGCCCACGCCCGCGCGACATGCCTCATGTGCCACAACGACCGCGGTCCCGTACAGCAGTTTTCCGCCAAAGGCTGCAAGGGCTGCCACGAGGACGTCCACCGCGGGCGTCAGGGCATCTCGTGCGAGGACTGCCACAACCAGGATACCTGGCGACCGCTGGAAGCGATCTCCCTGCACTCACGCACGCGATTCCCGCTCGTCGGCGCCCACGCCGCGGCCGAGTGCAGCGACTGCCACGCGGGGGCCAAGAACAACAACTTCGAGGCCGTGTCGGTCGAGTGCGATTCGTGCCACAGGAACGACTTCACGCGATCGACGACCATCGACCACGCAGCGATGGGCTTTACAGAAGACTGCGAACGCTGCCACCTGCCCACCGGCTGGAAGCCCGCCGCATTCGACCACCCCTCGACCTTCCCGCTCACCAACGGGCACTCGGGCGTCTCCTGCAACGCCTGCCACACCACGCCCGGCGTCTTCACCGGCCTCTCCATCTCGTGCGTGACCTGCCACCAGGCGGACTTCAACGCAACCACCGACCCCGCGCACCCAAACGCCGGCTTCAGCACCGACTGCACCCAGTGCCACAACACCAGCCAATGGCGGGGCGCGCAGTACACCCACACCGCCGCGTTCCCGCTGACAAACGGGCACGCTGGCAAACGCTGCTCCGACTGCCACTCCGCCGGCGTGTATACCGGCCTGTCCAGCGACTGCGCATCGTGCCACCTCGACAACTTCCAGGCAACGACCCGCCCCAACCACACGACGGCGGGCTTCGGCACCGGCTGCACGCAGTGCCACAACACCACGCGCTGGCAGGGCGCATCGTTCACGCACCCGGCGTCTTTCCCGCTGACCAACGGGCACGCCAACCGCTCCTGCACCGTCTGCCACACCACGCCGGGCGTCTACACGGGCCTCAGCACCACCTGCGTCTCGTGCCACCAGGCCAACTACAACAACACCACAAACCCCGCGCACGCCTCCGCAGGCTTCAGCACCAACTGCACCCAATGCCATAACACCACCACGTGGCTGGGGGCAAACTTCACGCACCCCGCGACATTCCCGCTCACCAACGCGCACGCGGGCCGTTCCTGCACCGCGTGCCACACCACGCCAGGCGTCTACACCGGGCTCAGCACCACCTGCGTGTCGTGCCACCAGACCAGCTACAACAACACCACCAACCCTGCCCACGCCGCTGCAGGTTTCAGCACCAACTGCACCCAATGCCATAACACCACCACCTGGCTGGGCGCAACCTTCACCCACACCGCGACCTTCCCGCTCACACTCGGGCACGCGGGCCGCACATGCAACCAGTGCCACACCACGCCGGGTGTCTACACGGGCCTCAGCACCGCGTGCGCATCCTGCCACACCGCGGACTTCCAGCGCGTCACCAACCCGAACCACGTGACCGGCGGCTTCAGCACCAACTGCACCCAATGCCACAACACCGCGCAGTGGCAGGGCGCGTCCTTCCAGCACACCGCGTCCTTCCCCCTCACCAGCGGGCACGCGGGCGTCTCCTGCACCCGCTGTCACACCACCCCCGGCGTCTACACCGGCCTCTCCACCTCTTGCGTGTCGTGCCACCAGACCGACTACAACCAGACCACAAGCCCCGCGCACGCCGCGGCGGGTTTCCCCACCACATGCACGCAATGCCACAATACCACCACATGGCTCGGCGCAACCTTCAACCACCCCGCGACCTTCCCCCTGACCAACGCGCACGCGAACAGATCCTGCAACGCCTGCCACACCACGCCGGGCGTCTACACAGGCCTTTCCACCACCTGCGTCTCGTGCCACCAGACCAACTACAACGCCACCACCAACCCCAACCACGCCGCCGCGGGCTTCGGCACCAACTGCACCCAGTGCCACAACACGACGACATGGCTGGGCGCGGTCTTCAACCACCCGGCGTCATTCCCCCTGACCAACGCACACGCCAACCGCGCCTGCAACGCCTGCCACACCACGCCAAACGTCTACACGGGCCTCCAGACCGCCTGCGCCTCCTGCCACCAATCCAACTACAACGCGACAACCGACCCCTACCACGCCGCGGCAGGCATCAGCACCAACTGTGCGCAGTGCCATAACACCTCAAACTGGCTGGGCGCGACCTTCAACCACAACCCAGCCTTCCCCCTGACCAACGCCCACGCCAACCGCGCATGCAGCGCGTGCCACACCACGCCAGGCACATACCAGGGTCTCACGGGCGACTGCGCACAGTGCCACCTCCCAGACTACAACGCAACCACTAATCCGCGCCACGCGCAGTCGGGATACCCCACCACCTGCACACAGTGCCACACGACATCCGCCTGGACTCCATCCACCTTCAACCACCCCCGCATCAACCGCGGCAACCACAGCAACCTGAGGTGCATCGACTGCCACACCGTCCCCAGTACCACCCCCGTCTTCTCCTGCACCCACTGCCACACCCACAACCAACAATCGATGGCCAACGTCCACCAGGGACGTCAGGGCTACCAATGGCTCAGCACCGCCTGCTACAACTGTCATGACTAGAGCCTGTCCGTAAACCTGTTTGAGCCAGGTGCCACGACTATCCGGCTCTGCGGATAGTCGTGAGTTGTACGTAGAATCCACGGAACACGACTATGCCGAGAACGGCATAGTCGTGGCACCTGGCGCTCGTGGGTTGCCAGAGGCAAGCGAGGCTCCGCGAGCGCAGCCTCTGGAACGCAACCTCACGCAAGGCTCCGCCCTGAAAGGGCGGGCGACTCGTGACATCGACCGTGCCCTCGAAGTTGTCGCCCTGGACGACTTCGAGGCTTCCACGCGCAGCATCCCCGAATCTTCACGACCACTCTCATTCGGTTCGCGTCGCAAGGGGGGAGGGGGTGCCGCCCCCCGAGCAAGGCGCTTAGGCTTCCCCCGGGCGTTCGGCTCTCCCCACAATGCTCGCGGATGGCAGTGCGGCCCTGTATCGTGCCACCAACCCGGTGCCCTGACCGAATCAGTGCGGGATTCCGCAGGTTTGCAGAATCGAGTACGATGTGCACGTGATTCTCACGGACACCCACAACGTGGTGTGGGGGGGTGCCTGGAAGAGCGCGAGCAGCGGCACGCTGGCGACCCGGCGGTACATGCTGCAGAACTGGCGGGCCGATGTGGTGGCGACCACCCGGGATAACGGCGATCCGTACGAGTACATCCGGTACTCGCCGTACGGCGTCCCGACCACCTACCCGGCGATGGATGCGAACCGGGACATGGTGACGAATTCCACCGATGAGACGGACTGGCTGACGGTGTTCTCCGGCGGCAGCGCCAACATCGTGATCGGGATCGACACGAACAAGGACAGCCTGTACCCCGACACGGGCGACTTTGACTACATGGCGGACGAGGCCGCGGACACGGCCAAGCGCGGCGGGTACGGCAAGGTGGGCACGGCGACGGGCAGCGTGGCGCCGCTGCGATTCGCTTACGCCGGCTACGCGTGGGACCCGGCGATCAAGATGTGCCACGTGCGGCACCGCGTCTACAACCCGGACATGGGGCGGTGGTTGAGGAGAGATCCATTAGCAATAGTTGCTCAGCAACTCACGCCGCTTTACGAGTACGTATTGGGTGGTCCTCTGAAGCTAAGAGATCCATCGGGCCTATTCCCGTTTGGCGGAACAGTTTGCAACTTTGGCCCCGACCCCATTCTCATATGTGGAGATCCCGAGTTCCCGTGGCAAACTCCAGGTGCACAATATCAAATTCTCCAGCCAACCGAGTGCAGTACTATTCCAGACGCAGATTTTTACTATATTCCTGGCATTGGATGGTATAAGTGCAAACACAATGGCACATGCAACGTATCTCCAACTAATCCATCTGGTCGGTACTGTTACTGGAGTCCAGCACTTCCTGTGCCGGTGCATAACTGCACATCACCAGGCAGGCCATGGCAACCAAGTGATGGTATAATACTTAGCCGGCTGCCGCCTGCGAACCAGTACTGCAAGTCATTCTGTCGACTAACAACTCCAAGTCTTAATTGCACTGCTTGGAATGCTTGTATGTCAGAGTGTCTGCAGACGACAAATCCAGGAACTATCCCGCCATGTCCCTTCTTGCAATTGCCTTCAATTCCTGTTAAACCAGGAGATATTGTTGTTGCTATGTAGCCGTACACAGCTCACAGGTCTTTGTGCTGCACTCAAGTTATCTATAGTTGTATGGATACCCGTGTCATTGTGCATTAAGATTATCGAGATATATTATGCAATTAATTATATTATATATATGATAGTTTGTTATGGGATAGTCGCGGCATTTTTCGTTACAATGTGTATCTTCGCCAGACTATTTGACGGCATGGGTAATGCGGCATCGCGCTCTCAATTAGTGTTGACGTTTCATTTATTTGTGGCAATATCAGGCATCATTGTTGGTGCAATTGCAATTCCGAAGCAATGTAGAGTATGGCTGCAAAACGCGATGCGTACGGAAGATGTGCGTTGGATTGATTGGTTATTCATTTTATTATTAATAATATCTATGTGCGTGTCTGTGATGTGTTGTGTCCGTTTTGTTACCTACTACTTTAGATGGTCATCAAACCGATGTGTCGAGTGTGGTTACCCGCGAGTTGCTCACTCAGTGTGCCCCGAATGTGGCGGCGATCAGCAGGCGCAGTCGCGTTGATGCGCGTGGCGTTGAACTCCGATGTGCTGCTGACTTACAGCCGCGTTCTGGTCAAAAAAATCAGTTGTCGACGCACCGCAGTGTTTTCAGGCTGATTCGATTCACGCCGCCATTCTGGTGTAGTGCTTAATGACCGTCCTGGTCAAAAACTCAATCTCATGAAAACTACGGCGTTCTCAGCCTAATTCGCGTCACGCCGCCGTCCTCGTGTAGTGCTTGATCACACCCCCGAGCCGCTCGTGTCGGCGGATGGTGCCTGCGACCACCGGCCC
>CALLYM010000158.1 GCA_937858155.1 uncultured Phycisphaerales bacterium
TCAGCGCGGTCAGCCGGGCGCGTTCGGCCAGCGAATTGACCAGCAGGAATTCGTCCGCCGAATGGATCGCCCCACCCAAGGCCCCCATCGTGTCGATCACCGGCACCCCGCAGGCGGCGATATTGTTGCCATCACAGACCCCGCCGGTGTCCTTTCGCGAAAAGCTCTGCCCAAGGTCCGCCGCCGCGCGGCCAACCAGCGCGAACAGCGCCTCCGCCTCCGGCCCCAGCACCTTGGGCGGGCGGCTCATTCCACCGTGAAGGTGGATCGCCACCTCGTGCAGGGTCTCCACCTCGGCCACCGCGCGGGCGATCTCCGCCTCGGCTGCGCCCATGGCGGCCTCCGCGCGCAGCAGGTCCGCCTGCAGCAGGCGTGTATCGAGTTCGTACAGCGGGTCGCCCGCCCGGACGCTGTCACCCACGTCCGCGTACACCTTCGTCACCATGCCGCTCTCTGGAGATACGACCGACACGTCCCGGCCTGCCGGCTCCACCAGTCCCAGCGCCGCGACACCCGATTCGAATGGGTTGACGGAAGGCTGACGCGCGAGCGGTAATTGGGGCGGCTTGGTGTGGCTCGTCGACACCGCGTACGCCGCGACGGCGACGCCCACGATAGAGAGGATGATGGTGATCCATCGGACCATGGTGGATTATTCGCTCGTGGAACTGGAGAGCCGGGCTTGCTAAACCGTGGACGGGGTAGCGAACGGGATGGGTGTTCCCTTCGCGTCAACAGAAACCATGACCATCGTCGCGCTCGTGACAGAGACGCACTCGCCTGTTGTGAATCGCTCCGCCTCGACCTCGACCTGCACCGTCACGCTCTTGGTGCCGGTCTTGACGGTGTGGGTGTAGAAGTTCACGACGTCGCCCACGTGGACGGGGCTCTTGAACTCGACGCGGTCGAGGGCGGCGGTGACCCAGCGGTGTGCGCCGTGGCGGCGTGCCTCGATGAAGCCGGCCTGGTCGATGTAGGAGAGAATCACGCCGCCGAAGATGGTGCCGTAGTGGTTGGTGTCGCGCGGCAGCGTGGCAACGCGGAGGGAGAGGGAGCGGGTGGGATTCATGCCGCCTCCAGCGGGTCTTTGTCGGCGGTGCTGACGGCGAAGGTGGTGGTGGGCATTTTCTCGCGGAGGCGGTCGGCGAGGCGCGGCAGGTACCCGCGCTCGGTGTTGGTGTGGCCTCCCAGGACGATGCTCATACCGGCGTGGATTGCGCCCATGATTTCGTGGTGCTTCATCTCGCCGGTGACGAAGACCTCGCACCCTTCTTCGCGGGCGGTGCGGGACAGTTCGCTGCCGGAACCCGGCACGACACCGACGCGGGTGATGAGACGGTTGGGTTCGGTGGGCCACGCGAGGGAATAGCGCGTGCGGTCGCGTTTGATGTGCGTCTTGAGGCGCTGGGCGAGTTCGAGGACGGTTGCGGGCTTGTCCAGCACCAGACGTCGCCCCGCTCCGGCGTTCCTGATGGGCTGGGGCTTCAGGTCATAGACATCGATGGCGGGTTCTTCGTAGGGGTGGAAACGGCGGAGCGTCTCGATGGCGAGCGCGACACTGGCCTTGCTGCAGACCATCTCAAGGCGGCATTCGCGGACGTGCTCGAGTTGCCCGGCGCTTCCGACGGCGGGGTTGGTTGCGTCACTTCCCAGGAATGTCCCCTCGCCCTCGGAGGAGAACGAGCACACCTGGTAGTTGCCGATGATGCCGGCGCCGGCGGTGGCGAGTGCGGCCCGCACCTGCTCCACCTCGCGTGCCTGCACAAAAGTTACGACCTTGCACTGCTGGCTGACGGGCTGCTGGGGGTGGGGCGTCAGGGCGCGGATGTCGCCGTTGATCTTCCCGGGTGTCGTGGAGCCTGAGATTCCTTCGCAGAGCCAGTCGCAGACGCCGCCGGGGATCGCGTCGAGCGCGGTATGCGGGGAATAGATCGCGATATGGTGCTCGGCGGCCCGGAGAATGATCCGCTGGCGGGGCGTGGCATCGGTGATGCGGGCGAGTGGTTCAAAGATGGGGGGGTGGTAGGCGATGATTACGGAGGCTTTCATCGCGACCGCTTCCGCCATCACCGCTTCCGTCAGGTCGATCGTGAGGAGCACGGGCCCGGTGAGGGTTCGCGCAGCGTCACCCACGAGCAGCCCGACCTTGTCCCACGGCTCGGCGTAGGAGAGGGGAGCAATCGATTGCATGAGGGACGCGATGTCTCGCACGGTGGGTGGCATGAGGGATTGTTGCAGCCGTGAAGTGATGGCGTATGGAACGATGGGCGGACAAGAGGGTGAATGCCCCATTGATATCATCTGCCGAGGTTTTTCCGGTCGATCACACCCGAGTTCGCGTAGCACACCCATGCCGAAGTACTCCGCCCACGCCAAGGTCAACCTGCTCCTTTCCGTGGGCGCTGCGGAGCCCGCGGGCACGCCACGCGCGGGGTGGCACCGCATCCTTTCCTGGTTTGCGTGCATTGACCTGGCGGACGGAGTGAGCATCGAGCGACTGGCGGACGGACATTCGAGCCGGCACGAAGTGTCGTGGGCGGCAGACGCCATGCGGGCCGAGGTGGTGGACTGGCCGCTTGAGAAGGACCTCGCGGTGCGGGCGCACCGGTCGCTGGAGGCCCATGTTGGGCGGGCGTTGCCCGCGTCGATCAAGGTCGAAAAGCGAATTCCGACGGGCGCTGGACTCGGCGGCGGGTCGAGCGATGCGGCCACTGTGCTAGCCGGGCTGCGGGAGGTGTTCGCGCTCGACCTTTCCATGGACGAACTCCGCGGAATCGGCGCGGCGCTTGGGAGCGACGTGGCGTTTTTTCTGGACGAAGCTTCGTCCCACGGGGCGGCGGCGCCGGCGGTGGTGTCGGGCTTTGGCGAGAGTGTGGAACGTACGGGCGGGGTGCGGGGGCCAGTCATATTGGTCATTCCTCCATTCAAGTGCGCGACTGCCGCTGTCTATGGTGCGTTCGACGCGTTGCTCGCGGACGAGCAGCGGGAGGATGATCGCCGCCGGATGCTGAACGATCAGAAGGGGCCGGCGCGCCAATGGGTACCACGCGAGCAGCTTGTGCGGGGCCGCGTGGAACGGATGCTTGGTTCGGGCGTGCTGGAATCATCGCTGATGTTCAACGACTTGGCGAAGGCAGCGTTCCGGGTCGAGCCGCGCCTGGGGCAGTTGTCCACGGCCATCTCACGGATTACGCGGATGGACGCGCACGTGACGGGTTCAGGGAGTTGCCTGTTCCTGCTGCCAGCGGCGGGGAAGGTGGAGTGGGTGGAGGAGCGCGTGCGGCGGGTGGCTGGGGAGGCGGGCGCTGTGGTTGTGCGGGCAGGCTTTGCGTGAGTGGTGTGGTGCCGCCGCAGTGCTGGATGAGGAGGGCGCACGGCGCCGCGTTGCGCGGCGGGATGCCTTCTGGGGAGGCTGCCGCCCCGGTCGCTGGGGATTCGACCGGCGTGGGGCGGAGGACGTTGCTGGGGGTCGGGGCGGGTTGAGGTGGAGAATGCGGCGGGCTGGGGGATGGCGCTTTCGGGGCGGTGGTCTGCCCGCGGCCCGTGAGACAATGGATCATGGTGGTCGCGGCGCGGCGGCGCTCCACGGCGTCTGTGGACGTGCGGACCACTTCCTCAAGGGCCGCGAGGGCGGCCTGGAGAAGGCGGAGGGCTACGCCATCGGGGAGCAGGGCGGCGATGGGGCTGAGCGTGGTCATGCCTGCACATTACCACGCGGGGGCCGGCGGGCAATGGTGTGCGCTGCGCACGACCGCATTTGTGCGCACAAACCGGGTACATCGGGATCACAAGTTCGTCCAGCGTGGCGAAGAACGGGCCGGCCGAGCTTCCGCGTGTCTCTGTCGCTGCGTGCTGCCCGCCCCTATTCTGGCTCATGCCCCCCCCCACCAAACCCTTCATCGGCATCGACCTTGGCGGCACCAACATGCAGATCGGGGTGGTCGTTCCCGCGGGGGACAAGGACGGGTACAAGGTTGCCGGCCAGTCCAAGCGGAAGACCAAGGCGGAAGACGGCGCGGACGCGGTCATTGATCGCATCTGCGAGGGTGTCAATGAGGCGTGCGTGGCGGCGGGCGTCGCCCCGGCCGCGATCGGGGGCATCGGCATCGGGGCACCCGGTGTGATCGAGCCGACCAAGGGCGTCGTCGTGGAAGCGGTGAACCTGAGGTGGAACGACGTGCCGCTCGCGGAGTTGCTCTCGAAGAAAATGCGGACGCGCGTGGTGGTGGACAACGACGTGAACGTGGCGGTGTGGGGCGAGTACAGGCTCGGGAGCGGCAAGGGTTCTGCCAACATGATGGGCGTGTGGATCGGGACGGGCATCGGCGGCGGGCTGATCCTGGCGGGGAAGCTGCACTACGGGCACTTCCTGAGCGCGGGGGAGGTGGGGCACAGCATCCTGTTCCCCGGCCACCCGCTGGGCTCGCGCACGCTTGAGAACAACGCCAGCCGGACGAACGTCAGCAACCGCATCATCAAGCTGATCAACAGCAACTACAAGAGCAAGCTCACGAGCGAGCTGGGCGACGACCCGGACAAGTGGAGCAAGGAAGTGAAGAGCAAGCTCATCGCGCAGCACTACCGGGGCGGGGAGCGGGAGGACAACCTGGTGGTGCGCGTGGTGGACGACGCGGCGGAGATGGTGGGCGTGGCGGTGGCGAACTGCGTGACGATTTTGAGCCTGGAGCGCGTCGTGCTCGGCGGCGGGCTCACGGAGGCGTGCGGGAAGGCGTTCGTCGAGCGCGTGGCGAAGGCGGCGCGTGAGCTGATCTTCCCGAAGGCGGCGGCGCAGGGCGTGGACATCTGTGCGAGCAGGCTGGAGGATCAGGCGGGAATTCTGGGGGCGGCGATGCTGGCGGCGGAGAGGAAGTAGGGCCGCGGCAATCGGCATTCGGCATTCGGCATTCGGCATTCGGCATTCGGCATTCGGCATTCGGCATTCGCGATTATGCGTATGTGCCAACGTGTGACGAGGAGCCGAGGAGTATTCCCAGGTGCTTTGTGGAGCGGTGCGGTTTGCGCGAGGTGAACGTGCATCGTTCCTCGCCAGCGCTTGGGGCGCTTCGAAGGGTCCGTGGTGTTGTTGGCGGTGGAGCGCGGATTAGTCACGTTCGCGGACGAGGCCTTCTTGATACGCGCGGACGAGGCTTTCAAGGTCTGAAAGCCGGCGGCGGATGGCGGCGCCGTCCTGTGTGTCGTTGATGGTGCGGGGCTTGTCGTACTTTCGAACGGTGGTCATTGTCGGGACGATGTCGGCCCCTTCGTGGATGGCATCGTCGACGCCGGGGAAGGGCGCGTGCTCGGCGAGGTCGATGCGGTCGGGGCGGAGGACCAGCGTGTACCCGCGGTCGCCGTAGGCCTCGCTGAACGCGCCGTCGATGGTGATGGCGTTGCCGCCGCGCTTGACGGGCTGTTCTCCCTTTTCGACCTTGACGGGGACGTGGCCGTTGACGACGAGGACGTCATCGGAACAGCCGAACATCGCGCCCACCTTCTTGATGAACGCGGCGTCGTGCATGAGGTCGAAGTACGGGTTTTTGTGCTCCTTGTGGCTGTCCTTGTCCGCGAGGAAGCTTGTCTCGAAGGTCGCGATCTTGTCCTTGCCGAACAGCGGCGAGACGGGGCCGCCCCAGAGGTACCAGATCCAGTCGCCGTCGTCGGGTGTGGCGGGGTTGTTGTTCCAGCGGGAGCGCATGGAGCGGCGGACGATGCTGCCGAGCGCGTCGAACAGGTCGCGGCCTGAGCGGGGGACGCCATCGACCTGGAGGGTGAGCGGGTTGCCCTGCTTGTCAACGGGCACGCATGCGTGGTAGAAGAGAACGTCGTCCCGACGCGTCCACATCGAGCCGTTGTTCACCATCCACTCCATGTGCTCGCGGAGCTTCATGGATCGCAGGAAGGACTGGCGGAGGCGGTCGATGCAGGCCTGTTCCTCGGCCGAGTAGGCGTACGGGTCATCGGGGTTGATGGTGGGGAAGAATCCGTCGAGCATGGGGAAGGACTTGGGCCCTTCTGTGGTGTCGAGTGTGACCGACACGGCCCTGCGCGCGGCACCAGCGCCTTCCCACCTGATCCTGTGCAGGAGGCGGCGGTGGGCGAGGTTCCATTCCGGGCGTTTCTCGATCATGCGTCCTTCGGCCTTGAACTGCATGATGGCGAGCGCCTTCTGCATGCGTGCGACGGTGATGGCGTCGCGGAAGCCGTCGCCCTTGGGGTTGAAGCGTTCGGCGGGATCGTCGGCGTAGACCTCCCGGACGAGGCGGTCGAGGGGCGTGGTGAGGATGCCGTAGCCTTCTTCGAGCTGGGACGCGCGGCGGTAACGTGCGGAGAAGCGGAGCATGGTGAGCATGCTGGGCTCGTGGCCCAGGTGGCTGCCGATCCACAGCATGTCGTGGTTGCCCCAGACGAGGTTGCACCGGGGCTGGCGCATGAGGGTCTCGCAGACGCGGTCCATGCGGGGGCCGCGGTCGCCCAGGTCACCGATAACGAGGAGCTCCTCGCAGGAGAGGTTGCGGATGAGGCGAGCCCCGGCGCGGACGGCGCCCCAGTCTCTGTCGTAATGTGCGAGTTGCGTCAGCATTTCGCGGATGTAGTCCGGACGCTGCCCACTGCCGAGCTCGACAAACAGCTCGCGGTACCACTCGGGGAGCATCTGCTCAAAGCGGGTGCGGCGGTAGGTCTTCCGGAGGGCGCGGACGATCTCAAACTGCAGGGAGAGCGTCTGGTAGACCCACTGGAGCCTTTGTCCGCTCGCGACAATTTCCTGCGAGAAGGCGTTGATCGCTTCGCGCGGGTAGTAGAGCACGGCGAGGAACATCCGCTTTTCGGCAGGCGTGAGGCGAGCGCCGACGACATCATCCACGAGCAGGCGGAGGGCGCCCGACGCGTTGTTGATCACGTGACGGAGTTTCTGGTCTTCGCCATGGACATCGCTGATGACGTGGATGACGCCCTTGGGAAGAGCGAGGGTGGCGCGGAGGGCGGCGGCCTCTGAAATGGCTTCTTCTGCGCCCCGGAAGCGGGCGGAGAGGGCGTAGAGGAGTGCGGAGCGGTCGTCGGAGCGGTCGAGGGGCATGGTGAAAGGGTAATACCCGTCACAATCACGTGACGAACCTGCCCAATAAACTTGCACCGGCGGTGCTCATCGCACCGCGCTGGGCAGTACGCTCCACCGCTCATCTGCAGGAGTTTTTCATGTTCACGCCCCCCTCACTCCCCGCATGGGATCATCTGCACCCGATCGTGGTCCACTTCCCCATCGCGCTGCTGCTGGTCGCCCCGGTGTTCCTGCTGCTCTCGCTCGCGTGGGGGTCGCAGCGCCGGGTATTGATGGCGGTGACGACCGCGATGGTGGTGATGGGTGCGATCGCGGCGCAGGTTGCCGTGATGACGGGCGAAGCGACGAGCGAGATCACCATGACCTCCGCCCTCGCCGAGCCCGTGCTGCATGAGCATGAAGAACTAGCGGAGACCGCCCGCACGATTTTCCTGATCCTCGCGGGTGTGGCGGTGGTGGGCACCGCGTGGACCTGGCACCTGGGTGACCGCGCCAGGCCGCGCTGGGTGGTGAGCGGGCTGCTGGTGTACGGCGCGGCGCACATGCTGGGGTGCCTTGTCCTGGGCAACGCGGCGCACGAGGGGGGACGCGTGGTGCATGAGTTCGGCACCGCGGCGTGGGCGAAGGACCCGACTTTCATGCAAGATAGCGGCAACGATGATTGATGCGCCCTGATCGCTCTTTCTCATTCTTCTATATTCTGTATAATGTCCCGATGCGCACGCGGGGCTTTACCCTCATCGAACTGCTGGTCGTCATCGCCGTCATCGGCCTGCTGATGGGGCTGCTCCTGCCCGCGCTGGGGCAGGCCCGCAAAACCGCCCGCGCTACCGCGTGCATGGCGGAGTTGCGCGGCATCAGCCAGGCCCTCGTCGCGTACAACGGCGACCACCGCGAGGCGGTTATCCCCAGTTACAACATGACCGGCACCGTGGGTACCGGCATCATCCTCGACGGCTGGGCGCCCATCATGGACCGTGATGGGTACATCACCAGCGGACGTCACGGGAAGGGCAACCCCTTCTACTGCCCTGAAACTGTGGATGTCGAAGGTGTCGCCTCGGGCCAGACCGGCACCGATCCCAACAACCCCAAGGGCTGGACCGACTGGCCGTTTGAACGCACGGGCTCCGCGAACATTCCGCAGATCGACCCCACCCACGGATTCGAGAAGATCATCCGAGTTTCGTACTGGATGAACTCGATCAACCCCATCGGCGGCACCGTGCAGGTTGATCAGGACCTGCACTACACCGGCAGCGTGGGCTATGGCCCGGGCACCAATGGGCAGTTCGTCAGGCAGACATACGTCAAGGCGTTTGTCCGCCCGTACCAGCTCATTGCACTCGCCGACGGCGTGTACGCGGGCCGTCAACGTGACAATCAACTGGGCACGACCAACTCGCGCATTGGGTTCCGACACCCCGGGAAGAACAGCAGCGCGAACACCGCGTTCGCCGACGGGCATGTAAGAGCCATTGGCGGCAAGGAGTTCCCCCGGGCGCTGGGCGGGAGCAATGTCGTGGCCGAGGTCATCGATGAGAACACGGGCGAGAAGCCCAGTGTCTACGCGAACCCCGAGCGGGCCCTAGGGTTGTAGCGGCATGACCACCATCCGCCCACTCAGGCCCGATGAAGCGGAGGTGTACGTCGCACTGCGGCGCGAGATGCTTCACGATGCGCCCTGGGCGTTCTCAGCGAGTCCTTTGCCCGGCGACGACCGCGCGTGCGACGCGGCCCACATGCGCGAGTCGCTCGCGAACCCTGAGAACATCGTCGTTGGCGCGTTCGAGGGCGGACTCCTGGTCGCCTCGGTGGGTGTCATGCGCAGCCCGCGCGCCAAGTTCCGACACACCGCGCACATCTGGGGCGTGTATGTCACTCCTCAGCACCGGGGGAAGGGCCTCGCCCGCGAGGTCATGCTGGCGGCGATTGGGACGGCACGGGCCTGGCCCGGGGTGGTGTGCGTGCGGCTCAGTGCGAGCGCCCGATCTACCCCCGCGCGCTCGCTGTACGATTCGCTCGGTTTCGCCACCTGGGGCATCGAGCCTGACTACCTGCGGCAGCCCGAGTCGCCAGGAGAGAAGGGTCCGGACGAGCACCACATGGTGCTTCGGTTCTAATCCCACCTCACCTCCTCGATCCTCCGACCTTTGCTCCTCCGCGAACGGCGTTCTCTTCCCTACGCTCGCGACGCATGCCCACCGCCAAAACCTCGTTCCCCAAAGGCAAAATCCACGTCGTGCTCCTGGAAGGGGTGCACGCGCGTGGCGCAGCGCTGATGGAGAGCGAAGGGTTCCACGTCGAATCGCTCCCCTCCTCACCCGATCCCGCGAAACTCAAGGCCCTCCTGGCATCCGCGCACATCGTGGGTGTCCGCAGCAAGACGCGCTTGCCCACTGAACTCCTCGATCAGGCCCCGCGCCTGCTCGCCATCGGGTGCTTCTGCATCGGGACCGACCAGGTGGCCCTGACCCACGCACGCTCGAAGGGCATCCCGGTCTTCAACGCTCCCTTCAGCAACACGCGGTCGGTCGCGGAGCTCACGATCGCGGAGGTGATCGCGCTGCATCGGGGGCTGCTGGACAAGTCCGCGCAGATGCACGCGGGGAAGTGGGACAAGTCGGCCGCGGGGGCCCACGAGGTCCGCGGGCGCACGCTGGGCATTGTGGGTTACGGGCATATAGGCAGCCAGGTCAGCGTGCTGGCGGAGGCGATGGGGATGCGTGTGGTGTACCACGACATCGTGCCGCGGCTGCCCATGGGGAACGCGCGACCGCTGCGGACGCTGGCGGAACTGCTGAAGGAAGCGGATGTCGTGACGCTGCACGTGCCCTCGACACCCGCGACGGCGAACCTCATAGGGTCCAAGCAGCTCAGGTCCATGAAAGCCGGGGCGGTGCTCATCAACAACGCGCGGGGGAGCGTGGTGGACGTGCACGCGCTGGCGGAGAGCCTGAAGAGCGGGCGCCTGGCCGGGGCTGCGCTGGATGTATTCCCGCACGAACCTTCGGGGAAGGGCGAGGCGTTCGAGAGCCCGTTGAGGGGCATCCCCGGGGTCATTCTGACGCCGCACGTTGGGGGGAGCACGGAAGAGGCACAAGAAACAATCGCGACCGATGTCGCGGAGAAACTGCTGCGTTTCATCAACGTGGGCAGTACTACCGGCGCGGTCAACGTCCCCGAGGTAGAACTTCCCGAGCAGCAGGGCGCAGCGCGGGCGCACCGCATCCTTCACTTCCACCGGAACGTGCCGGGCGTGCTGAGCACGATGCACGCGATCATCGCACGGGAGGGTGCGAACATCTCTGCGGAGTACCTGCGGACGAACGAAGACGTGGGGTACGTCGTGCTCGACGCGGACCCCAAGGACGCCAAGAAGGTGATGGAAGCGCTGCGGAAGGTGCCCGAAACTATCCGGGTTCGGATGCTCTGGTAAGACGAGAACGGCCCGGCAGATCGCCGGGCCGCGTAGGTTGCGTGGTTGTGGACGTGATCAGTTCTTCAGCCACACCGGGCACGGCGCCTTCGCGTCGCTGGGCACCACGTGCACCTTGCGGCCACGGAAGGTCACTACGCCGTCGGCGACGCTGTAGAGCGTGTCGTCGGTGCCCTTCTTGACATTGAAGCCGGGCTGGATCGGGGTGCCGCGCTGGCGGATGATGATCGCGCCGGGCTGGGCGATCTCGCCGCCGTAGAGCTTGACGCCCAGGTACTGCGGGTTGCTGTCGCGCCCGTTCTTCGTGGAGCCTTGACCCTTCTTGTGTGCCATGACGAAAGTCCTTTCAGGGGCGACCGAACCAAATCCGAACCAATTGAGCCTTGGGCCGGGTCGAGATGATAGGCGAGCTCAGATCGTTCGTTCAAGCGTGCAGGGTGAGCGCGACCGTGGCGAGGCCGACACGAATTCGCGTTACCTCATAATCCAGCGCTGCTCAAGCACCTCATAAGGTTCGGCCCCCGCCCGCACCTGACCCATGGTTTGGTAGCGGAGCATCAAGGACTTACGGAGCGTCACGCGCTTGGTCCCGTGAGTCTCGGGGTCGAAGGCATCGAGCGTGCGGGTTTCGCCGCTGAAACCGGCGCCGTACACCTCCAGCGAGTGCACATGGTTGTTCATGACCGGCCAGATGACCAGGCCGTCCTTGGCGTTCTCCTGCCCCTGCAGCAGCATTCCCACCACGCTGATCTGGTCTTCCGGCTGCAACTGCGACGCCAGGGCCCGGAGCGCCTCGTGCACAATCCGCACCCGGTCCGCCCGCTCCATGGAGCCCGAGTTGTCCAGGCACAGCACCAGGTTCAGCGGCCGCGCCGGTTCGCGACCCCGCGCCGCGGTTCTCACCGCCAGCCG
>CALLYM010000159.1 GCA_937858155.1 uncultured Phycisphaerales bacterium
CGCCCGCCTCACGCGCGACGTCGGCTTGGCCGAGGAATGCGCGCAGGACGCGCTCGTTGCCGCGCTGGAGCATTGGCCGGCCGACGGCCTGCCCGACAACCCCGGCGCCTGGCTCATGGCCACCGCCAAGCGGCGCGCGCTCGACGCGCTGCGCCACCACCAGATGGCCAGCGGCAAGCACGAAGGCATCCTGGCCGACCTGGAAGCGGCGCAGGCACACGTGGTGCCGGACTTCGTCGACGAGCTCGCCGCGCGCCAGGCCGACCCGGTGGGCGACGACCTGCTGCGGCTGATCTTCATCGCCTGCCACCCGGTGCTGAACACCGACGCGCGCGTCGCGCTCACGCTGCGCCTGCTGGGCGGCCTCACGACGGCGGAGATCGCCCGCGCGTTCCTGGTCCCCGAGCCGACGATGGCCCAGCGGCTCGTGCGGGCCAAGCGCAAGATCAAGGCCGCCGGGATCCCGTTCCGCGTTCCCGACGGGCATCTGCTGCCCGAGCGGCTTGCAACGGCTGCGGCGTCACAGGGACCTCCTCAGGTGCAGCACGCTGCCCGACAGAGTGAGCAGCAAGGCGGAGAGGGTGAGGAAGTAGATCGCGTGGGTCGTGTCGATGACGCCCTTCGCAAAGTCCGCGACGCGCCACCGCGTCGATAGGCCTTCGCACGCGTCACGCGCCCACGCAGGCAGCCACGACACCTGTGCCACACCTCCCACGAGCAGGAGGCCCAGGATCGCGAACAACGTGACCAGGAATGCGAGCGTGGCGTTGGTGGTGCTCGCGCTCGCGAGCAGGCCGACGGCAATGTACAAGGACCCCAGCAGGACCAGGCACAGGTAGCCGGCAAGAACGGGGCCAAAGTCGGGGTGCGGGTCGCTCAGCACCCAGAGGATGAAGGGCAGCACGACGGTGGGCGCGAGCATGGCGACGAGGAACAGGACGGCGCCTGCGTACTTGCCCAGGATGAGCGCGGGCGTTGAGATCGGGCTCGTGCACAGGTGCTCGATGGTGCCCGAGCGGAGTTCTTCCGCCAAGAGGCGCATCGAGATGGCCGGTGCGACGGGAAGGAGGAGCCAGCCCGACGCCTCGAAGAACGCGCGCATGCTCGCGGGCCTGCCCGGCACCAGCACCACCAGGGCGAAGACCACCCCCATCAGGAACATCATGAGCGCGATCACGATCCAGCCCGCGGGCTGGCGGAAGTAGGAAGAAAGCTCGCGCCGCGCCACGGCGGATGTTCCCGCAAGGACGCCCGTGCCGGTGCTCATGGCAGGTCCCCCGCGCGCTCCAGCACGGTCATGAACACCTTCTCGAGCGACGCACGCTCGGATCGCAGCTCGCGGACTACAAGAGAGTGCTTGGCGGCGGCCGCGGCGAGTTCCTCTCGCATGTCGCGGGCCGCGGCGGTCGCGTGGATCGTCCAGCGGGTCCAGCCGTCGGGGAGGGCGGCCGCTGGATCGAAGCTGCTCACGCCGCTGTTGGCACGGAGAGCGTTTTCAAACGACGCGGCGCGGGCATCGCTCTGTTCGTGGCTGCGTGCCTCCATGGTGTACACGCTGCCGATGTTGCCCCGCCCGGCGTGCACGCCGATACCTCTGGCGAGGTCCGTGGGCGACCCGTCCGCGCCCACCTTGCCACCTGCAAAGATGATGACGCGGTCGCACACCCGCTCGATCTCGGGCAGGATGTGGCTGGAGACCAGCACGGTCCGGTCGGCCGCGAGTTCCTTTATGAGGCCGCGCGTCTCGTGGATCTGCGTGGGGTCCAGGCCGTTGGTTGGTTCGTCCAGGAGGAGCACGGGCGGCTCGTGCAGGAGTGCGGCCGCGAGTCCGACGCGTTGCTTGTACCCCTTGCTCAGTGTGGCGATGCGGCGTCCCCGCATCTCCTTGAGCCAGCAGCGCTCGATGGCACGCTCGACCGCCTCATGGCGTTTTGCGCGCTCGACGCCGAACAACCGGGCGCGGAAGTGGAGGTATTCGGGTACTCCCATCTCCGGGTACAGCGGGTTGGCCTCCGGGAGGTAACCAAGCTTTGCAAGTGCCGCCTGTCGGTTGGTCACGGTGTCAAAGCCGGCAACGCTGACCCTGCCCACATCCGGAGTGAGATAGCCGGCGATCATGCGGATGGTGGTGGTTTTGCCGGCCCCGTTGTGCCCCAGGAGCCCGGCGATCTGGCCTGGGGCCAATTCAAAGGACACGCCGCGGACGGCGTAAACTTGGCCGAAGGACTTGTGAATATCCGTGACGACAACCATGTGCGGGGGTGCAGCGGGGAGATTTGGCTACTACAATGGGGGATATTTCCCGTCTGATCCCATTCTCTCATGGTTAGCGAATATTCACTTCGCCGATGAGCTGTGCATCTCACGAGAAATCCATCCGTAACTTCGGTAGTGCGGGCAGTGAGTCGGTAAAGATTGCGTGTCTGTTGCCCGGTGCTCTGCCGCGTTCGCGGGGGGGGCGGGGTGGGTGGAAGGTTGGGCGGCGCGAGCCTGGAACGGATTCCGGGGCGGACGCTTGGGCCCGTGAGGCATTTTCGTGGTGACGAAAGAACAGGAACAAGCGAATGAGGGCGAGCGGACCGGGGCGTCGGACCGCCCGGGCGGTCGTGTGTCACCCTCTCATTCTCAGGACATGGGCTTGGAAGTAGAGATTGATGCGTCGCTTGCGACGCTCGCTCTGTCGCTGCTGTCGGCTATCGGTGAGGGCGTCGGCCTGGCGACGCGTGCGGGTCGGATCGTGTGGGCGAACGACATGCTCGCGTCGCTGCCGAGCGGGATGCGGGAACGGATCGCGACGCAGTGCCGGCAGTTTGAAAAAGATCACCCGCTCCCTCCCAAAGACGTCTCGCTGCCGGCCGGGTGGCTGCTCCCCCGGAGCGAGGCGACGATGGCGGAGGGCGACAAGTACTTTGAGCTGACGCTGACGCCGGTTTCTCCCATCACGATTCAAGCCATCGGCCCTGCGGTCTCCCGCTGGGCCGATTGTCTTGTGGTGCTGCTGCGGGACGTGAGCAGCGCGCGTCGTCTGCAGCACCGGATCGACGCGATCGACCAGGCGGGCAGCGAGCTGATGCGGTTCGAGGCGGATGTGGTGCGCAAGTACAACGCGGTGGAGCGGCTGAAGCTGCTGGAGGACAAGATCGTGCGGTTCGCGCGCGACCTGCTGCACTTTGACCACTTCGCGATCCGGATCCTCGACGAGCGGACAGGGAGGCTGGAGCTTGTCATCGGTTACGGCATCGGGAGCGATTACGATGCGTTCGTGATCCGGCCAGGGCTTGAGGGGCACGGCATTACGGGGTATGTGGCGGCGAGCGGCCGCTCGTATGTGTGCGAAGACACGGCGGCGGACCCGCTGTATCTGCCCGGTGTGGTGGACGCGAAGAGTTCGCTGACTGTGCCTCTGCGCATCCACGACCGCGTGATCGGCGTGATGAACGTGGAGAGCCAGCGGGCGAAGGCGTTCGGCGAGGAAGAGCGGCAGCTGGGCGAAATCTTCGCGCGGTACGTCGCGATCTCGCTGCACATGCTGGACCTGCTGGTGGTGGAGCGGAGCACCGTGAACCAGGCGGTGGGCGGGCGCGTCGAGAACGAGCTGCGTGAGCCCCTGGAGGACATCGCGCACGAGATCGACATCCTGGAGCACCAGCACGCGAAGGACCCTGAGGACATCGCGCACCTGGAGCGCATCAAGAAGGACCTTGCGTCGATCCGCTCGCGGCTGCAGCAGTGCACCGCGGGCCCGGCGGGGCTGCTGGGCGTCGAGCAGGCGATGCACGTGTCGGACCAGGACCCGGTGATCGCGGGGAAACGCATCCTGATCGCCGACGACGAGCAGCGCATCCGGGCGATCATCAGCGGCGTGCTGGAGCGGCGCGGCGCGACCGTGGTGTGCGTGGAGACCGGGAGCGACGCGATCGCGCAGATCGTCCGCGCGGGCCAGCGCGGTTTCGACATGATCGTGAGCGACATCCGGATGGACGGCGCGAACGGCTACGAGGTCTTCGCGGCGGCACGGAAGGAGCACCCGGGCGTCAAGGTCATCCTGATGACGGGCTTTGGCTATGACCCCCACCACTCCATCGTCCGCGCCAGCCAGGAGGGGCTCCAGAGCGTGCTGTTCAAGCCGTTCCAGGTCGAGCGGCTGATCGACGAGGTGCGCAAGGCCATGACCAAGTAGTCGGTCACCCGCGCTGGGCGCTACCATCGCCCGACCATGCCCTCCATCACCATCAACGGCATCAAGAGCGATTTCAAGCCCGGCGAGTCGATCCTGCAGGTTGCCAACCGCAACGAGGCGGAAGGCAGGGCGGGGACGGCGGGGGGCATCCCGCAGTACTGCTACCACGACGGTCTTTCCGTCGTGGCGTCGTGCCGTATCTGCCTGGGGGATGCGATGGCCCCGGACCCCAAGACCGGGCAGCTCGTGCCTTACATGGGCGGCAAGCTCTTCCCGACGTGCCAGACGCCGGCGGTGGACGGCATGGTGGTTTACACCAACAGCCCGAAGGCGGTGGCGAACCAGAAGTCGGTGATGGAGTACCTGCTCATCAACCACCCGCTGGACTGCCCGGTGTGCGACCAGAGCGGCGAGTGCTTCCTGCAGGACTACTCGTACATGTACGGGCGCGGGGTGAGCCGGTTTGAGGAGCAGAAGGTCAAGAACCCCAAGAAGGACGTGGGCCCGCACGTCTTCCTGTACAGCGATCGGTGCATCATGTGCACGCGGTGCGTGCGGTTCACGCGGGAGGTGACGGGCACGAGCGAGTTGTCGGTGACGGGGCGTGGGAACAAGGAGGAGATCGACGTGTTCCCCGGGGTGCCGCTGGACAACGAGTTGTCGGCGAATGTCGTAGACCTGTGCCCGGTGGGCGCACTGCTGGACAAGGACTTCCTGTTCGCCCAGCGCGTGTGGTTCCTGAAGGAGACACCGAGCATCGACCCGATCACGGCGAGCGGCGACAACATCTTCATCCATCACAACGAGGGCAGGGTGCACCGCATCAAGCCCCGCACCAACATGGGCGTCAACAAGTGGTGGATCACCGACGAGGTGCGGTACGGCTGGAAGTTCGTGCACAGCGAAGGGCGTCTGCGCAGCCCGATGCGTCGCCAGTTCAGCGCGATGGTGGAGTGCGACTACACCCGCGCGTACGACGAGGTCGTCAGGGGCCTGCGGGGCGCGGTGTCCGGCGGCAGGTTCGTTGCGCTGGTCGTGAGCCCCATGCTCACGTGCGAGGAGGCGTACCTGCTCGCGAAGTTCGTGAAGGCGGTCGACCGCAACGCCGTGCTCGCGGTAGGACCCGTGCCCAGCCACGGGCAGGACAAGGTCTACCCGATCGGCGCGAAGCCGGACGATGCCAGGGCGTTCCGCGTGTGTTCGGAGAAGGCCCCCAACGCCCGGGGCGTGCGGCGCGTGCTGGGATCGTTCGGGCCCGTGCTTGAGTTCGCCGACGTGCAGCGCCGGATGCAGGGGGGGGCTGGTCAGGACAGCGATATCGGCGCCGTGGTCCTGACCGGCAACTACCCCAGCGACTGGGCGACCAGCGACCTGCGGAACGCGCTGGCCGGGAAGTTTGTTACGCTTATTGACACGCTCGCGAGCGACCTTGTCGCCTCGGCGAGCGTCGTGCTGCCCGGCGCGACGTGGGCCGAGAAGGCCGGCACCTTCGAGAACTGGAAGAGCGTGCTGCAGGCCTTCGAGCAGGCGATCCCCGTCATTGAGATGGCCAAGAGCGAGGGGCAGATCGCCCTGGACCTTGCCGCGACGCTCAGGGGTGCGCCCGTGCCCGACCGCGAGGTCGCGTCGATCGTCGTGGAGACGACACGCGGGCAGGTGGCGGCCGGCGCGCAGATCGCGCTGCCCCGTGCGGAGGCTTACAACGCGGCGAACGTGCGGGCGCAGATGGCCCGCGAGAACGGGCTGGCGGTGTTCGCGACGGGCGTGAGCCTGCCGAGCATGCCCGCGGCCCGCACGCCGGACATGGAAGTGATTGACCTGTAACACCGGCCCTCAACTGCTGGAGGCACGCATGAGTTACGACATCTACTTCTACCGGCCCCGCGCAGGGGTCCGGCTGTCGGAGGTTGTCGAGGCTGAGTTCGAGGACCGGGCGTCGCTGGTGAGCCCGCTGAGCCGGGATGAAGTCGTCACGGTCGCGCAGGCGGTGGCGGCGGCGCTGGACGGTTACGAGGTTTTCGAGGACGACGACTGCCTCATCGTGGCGCCCGGGGACGAGGACGCGGCGGAGCAACTCGAGGTGATGCTGATGCCCGACGAGTGCTCGATCGGGTTCACGTACGGGCAGGACGCGAAGAGCGTGTTTGGCGTGGCGCGGAGGGCGGCGGATGTGCTGCTCGGGTTTGGGCTCCACGCGCACGACCCGCAGCTGGATGGCGACTTTGACGTCGCCCGGGCCATCAAGACGTATATCACGACCTCAAGGGACACGCTCGGACGTTGACCAATGACCGCCGCGTATGTCATCATGGCGCTGTGCGTGCTGCTGGGCGTGCCCTTCACGCTGTGGTGGTGGCGTGAGGCGGACAAGTGGGCGGACAAGGAGCACAAGCGGTTCAAGCCCAAGGACGATGGGGGCATGAAGGACGCGATCGTGGTGAAGTGGGAGAAGCCGGTGGAGGACTCGGCGTCGCCTGGGGATAAAGCGGGCTGAGGATCCGCCGGTGCTTCACGGCTATTCGGGTTTGACTTCGGAGCGGGCCTTCCACTTCACGGCGTCTTCTGTTCGTCCCACCTTTTCCAGGAAGCCGTGCACCGTTCTGGCGATGGATGTCACGGTCGTGTCCGATGGCTTGGCAAGGCTTGTCAGCTCCGTGTATGCGGCTTCCAATTCCGCAGTGCCCTCCTCCACCTTGCCGGCGCCGATCTTGGCGATGCCCAGGGTGTGGCGGAAGCGCGCGGCTGCCGGGCTTTCGGGCGGGAAGGAGGCCCGCGCGATGCGGACGGCGTCGGTGGCGAGCGCCTCGGCCCGCGTGTAGTTGCCGAGCTTGGCCTGGACGCGCGCCACGTTGCCGGACGTGATGCCGGTGCGCGGCGACTCGGGCTCCCGCTTCTGCATCTGGGCCAGGAGCTCGTCGCCGATCCTGGCCGCGTCGTCGAGGCGGCCGGTCTGCTCGTAGGAGATCGTCAGGTTGTTCATGCAGAGGAGGGCGTCGATATGGTCGGCGCCGACGGTGGCCTTGTAGCCCGCCAGGGCTTCCTCGAAGTACGGGATGGATTCGCTCTGGCGATGCTTGCTCATGAGGGCGGTGGCGAGGCCCACGGCGGTACCCAGGGTTGTTGGGTGCTGGGCGCCGAGCACGCGGCGAGAGTCTTCGAGGGCGCCCTTGACCATCTCGACGGCCTCGGCGTCCTTGCCCATGCTGCTGAGCATGCGTCCGCAGTTCACGCGTGCCGCGATGGCGTCGGGGTGGTCTCGCCCCAATTGCTCGATCGTCGCCTCGACATTGCGGCGGACCAGCGGTTCGGCCTCCTCGAGCTTTTCCTGGTCCTGCAGCGAGAGCGCGAGCTCGTTGAGGGATACGAGCGTGCGGCGCTCCTTCGGGCCGTACAACTTCTCCCGCACCTGCATGGCGTGGCGTGCCAGGGGTTCGGCTTCGGCGTCCTTGTCCATCTTGTTGAGGAGGTGGGCGAGGCAGGTCTCAGTCCAGACGGTTTCCTCGTGGTCTGGCCCCAGCCTTTCCCGAGACAGGGCGAGCGCCTCGCGGAGCAGGGGCTCGGCCTTGTCGAACTTGTCCAGGTCCGTGTACGTGTCCGCGAGGTACGACGAACTGTTGACCCATTCGTCCACCTTGTCGGGGAACACTGCTTTGGAGAGCGCGACCTGCTTTTCATACTGCTCTGCGCTCTGCTCCAGGTCTCCCGTGGCGGCAAAGACCGAGCCCAGGACACCATGGAGTTCGTAGCGCACGCGGGGCTCGTTCTCAAACTCCTTCTCAACATTCGGGGCTGATTGCTTGACGAGCTGGCTGATCGTCGGGTCGTTGCCCTTGGTGTATTCGGGGTGTCCCTGGTGCAGGAGGTTGATGAAGAACTGCAGCACTGCGGTAGCGGTCTTGGTCTCTTCCTCGGCGCGGGTCCTCTGGGCCTGGGCTTGGTCGCGCGCGATGTTTGCGGCGTGGGCCTGCCACGCGGTCGCGACGATGCCGACCACGAGCACCGCCATGACGGCCGCGATGGCGCCGACGAATGCGCGGTGGCGCCTCGCGAACTTGGTCGCCTGGTACCAGGCGGTCTGCGGGTGGGCAAGCACGGGCTCGTCGTTCAGGTAGCGCCGGATGTCGGCCGCGAGCTCCCCGGCGGACTGGTAGCGGCGTGCCTGGTCCTTCTCCACGGCCTTCGCGACGATGGCCTCGACGTCGCCTCGCAGGGACGGGTCGTGTGTTCCCAGCAGCGCAGGCTCGTATTCACGCACCTTTGTGACGGCCTGCGCGACGCTGAGGCCCGACACGTCCACGGGGGGCTTGCCGGCCAGCAGTTCAAACAGCATGACGCCGAGGGCGTAGACGTCGCTGCGGGCGTCGATCTTCCGAGGGTCGGCCTCGACCTGCTCGGGGCTCATGTAGCCGAGGGTGCCGACGATCTGGCCTGCGCTGGTCTGGATGGTCGCGGCATTGTCCTGCGCGGTGAGGCGTGCCACACCAAAGTCGAGCACCTTGGGCTGCCCGCCCTCGCCCACGACGATGTTGGCGGGCTTGAGGTCTCGGTGGATGACGCCGCGCTTGTGGGCGTGGTCCACGGCGTCGCAGACTCGGGCGAGGAGGCCGAGGCGGTCGCGGACACTCTTGTTGCCTTCACGCGCGTAGGCGGTGAGCGTCTGGCCGACAACCATTTCCATGGCGATGTACGGTTGCCTCACGTCCGCGCGGGAGCCGTCGGCGATGCCGGCCTCGTAGAGCGCGGCGATGCCGGGGTCCTGGAGCATCGCGAGGGCTTCGGCCTCGTGGGTAAAGCGGCGCGTAAGGGTGGTCGTCACGAATTCCGGGCGGACGAGCTTGAGGGCGACCGTGCGCTTGGGAAAGTCCTGGACTGCTTCGTACACGACACCCATGCCGCCGCGCCCGAGTTCACGCACGACTTCAAACCTGCCGACGCGTTTGGGGGCGGAAGCAGCGGCTGCCGTCGCCTCGAATCCCGCGGGCGTCAGCGACGCGGCAACGCCCCCCATCGACCGGTCGAGGATCCCCCGGGTGTCTTGGTGGAAGGAAAGCAGCGAGGAGAGCTCGCTCGCCGCCTGGGGGTCGGTGCGCTGCAGTTCCTCCAGGAAGCGTGTACGGTCCGAGGGCGCCAGGGCAATGCAGCGTTCAAACCATGTCCTCACGCGCGAATGGAGGTCTCCCGAGGACGGCTCGTCGTGGCTGCTCATACACGATGGTACTGCCCGCCCAGGCCCGCGCCTTCATGCAACATCGCAGGCAGTCGCCATGGATTGGAGGGTCCGGACCTGTTCATCGATGTCGGTGAATTGCTGGCGGTCCACCCCCACCACCGTCGCGTGGCCGACCTTGCGCCCTGGACGGCCAGCCTTGCCGTAGATGTGTGCGTGTGCGCCGCGCACTGCGTTGATTGTTGTGGCGTCGGGCACGTTCCCTATGAAGTTGATCATCACGCTGGGACCGACGGCCGCGCAATCTCCCAGCGGGAGCCCCGCCACGGCGCGGAGGTGGTTCTCAAACTGGCTGGTGCGCGCCCCCTCGATGGTCCAGTGGCCGCTGTTGTGGACGCGCGGGGCCATCTCGTTCGCCAGCAGCCGACCATCGACCTCGAACAACTCAACCGCGAGCACGCCGACATATTGCAAGGCGTTCATGAGCGTGCGGACGTGGGCGACCGCGTCGCGTTCAACTATCGGAGACACACCCGGCGCGGGCGCGCGGGACACCCGGAGGATGCCTCCGGTGTGCGTGTTCTCGACGAGCGGGTAGTGGGCAAAGTCGCCCGCCTGCGACCGGACCGCCAGGACCGAGAGTTCGCGCGTGAAGGGCACCATGCGCTCGATGATGGATGGTCGTTGGCCGACCGCGTGCCACGCGGCGGCCAGGTCTGTCGCACTCCGCACTACGGCTTGCCCTTTGCCGTCGTAGCCACCGCGCCGGGACTTGAGCACGCACGGGAGGTGGAGTTCCTCGGCAGCTCCAGAAAGTGTGTGGAGCGAATCGACCAGCTTGTAAGGAGGAACATCCAGCCCCGACCGGACGAAGAACGCTTTTTCTCTGCCGCGGTCCTGGGCGATCTCCAGGCACGCCGGGCCGGGGGCGACTGGGCATGCGCGCTCCGCGACGCGCACCGCGCTCACGGGGACGTTCTCGAACTCGTAGGTCAGCACGTCGCAGCCCCTCGCGAACTCCAGCAGGCGTGCATCGTCCTCGAAGGGCGCGGTCACGCACTCGCATGCGAGGCTGGCGCAGGCCTGCGGGTCAGGGTCGTAGCAGCGGCACTCAACCCCAATGCGTGCACCAGCCTGGGCGAGCATTTGGCCCAGTTGACCGCCGCCGAGGATGCCGATGCGGGTGGGCATGGAGACGGAGTGACCGAGGGACGAAGTGCTAGAGGCTCACTTGCGGGGGTCGCGGGACTTAAGGACGGCGCGGGTTTGATGGGTACGGAAGCGGTCGACAGCGGTGGCGACGCGCGGGTCGGTCAGGCCGAGGATCTGTGCCGCCAGCAGGCCGGCGTTCTTTGCTCCGCTCACGCCTACCGCGAGTGTGCCGACCGCGATGCCCGCGGGCATCTGGGCGATGGAGAGGAGGGAATCGAGCCCTTTAAGCGCCTTGCTTTCGACGGGCACTCCGAGGACGGGCAGCGGCGTCTTGCTCGCGCACATGCCGGGCAGGTGGGCGGCACCGCCCGCGCCGGCAATGATGACGCGCAGCCCGCGGCTGCGCGCGGTCGAGGCGTACTCAAAGAGCCAGTCGGGGGTGCGGTGCGCAGAGACGACGTTCACCTCGTGCGCCACGCCGAGGTCGTCGAGCACTTCGCCCGCGTGGCGCATCGTTTCCCAATCGCTCCTGGAGCCCATGATGATGCCGACGCGCGGGGGCGACGCGGGGGAGGCGCGGCGGGAAGACCGGTTGGTTCGCATTTTCGCCATGGCAAAGTGAGTATTGGGCATGTGGGCGGGCCCGTCGTCCGGCCCGTCGCGCGGGAGTCTATCGAGGCTGCGTGCGCCGTGGCGAACTGCTTCGTTCCGCGTCGCGTGGATACGATTGGCCCTTCTGCTCAGGCTTGTTTCCGACCCCCCTTGCCCCCGACCAGACGCGAGGCACGCATGGCACACCACCAGTCGACCGACCCCAACATCTTCATCCTTCCCGACCTTGGCGAGGGCGTCCACGAGGCCGAACTCATCAAGTGGCGCGTCAAGCCCGGCGACACCATCGCCGAGCATGACATCCTCGCGGACATGGAGACGGACAAGGCGGTGGTCGAGGTGCCTAGCCCGCGCGGCGGCACGATCGCCGAACTGCACGGCAACGAGGGGGAGATCCTGAAGGTCGGCAACCCGCTTGTCACCTACGTGGGCGGAGCGAAGGGGAGCGTGGAGGCCAAGCCCTCCGCCACACCCGTGAAGCACGATGCACAGGCCAATGGGAAGCACGAGAAGCCGGGCCAAAGGGCTCATGACGAGGTGCCCGAACGCAGCGAGGATGCCGGCACCGTGGTGGGCAACATGTCCGGCGGGGTCGCGGGCATGTCGCGCGAAGCGGGCAAGGCCCTGGCCACGCCAGCTGTGCGGCGGTTGGCACGCGACATGGGCGTGGACATCGACAGCGTGGCGGGCACCGGCATCGGCGGGCGCGTGCTCGAGAAGGACGTGCGGGCGTGTGCTTTGGGCGGGGGGGGCGGCTCGTGCGGCATGGGCGCACCGAGCATTCCTCCGGTGGCGCCGCGTGCAACCCCCGCGAGCGTGGCTCAGCGTGCGGTATCGTCCGCCCCGTCCAGCCCCGCGCCGCGTGGCATCCCCGCGCCCGGCGGCGATGAGGTCACGCGCATTCCTTTCCGCGGCGTGCGGCGGACCATCGCGACGCGCCTGCGCGAGAGCATCAACCAGGCCGTGCACTTCACGGTGATGGATGAGGCGGATGTGTCCGGGCTGGACTCGCTGCGACGCAAGCTCGCCGGCGCGAGCGGCGAGAAAGTCTCCTTCCTGCCCTTTGTCGCCAGCGCCGTGGCCCGTGTGCTGGGCCAGTCTCAGTTCCGCCCGCTCAACGCGACGGTGGACGAGAAGCCCGGCGACGCGAACTACGACGCCACGATCATCCAGCACAGGAGCGTGCACCTGGGCATCGCGACCGACACGGACAGCGGCCTCATGGTGCCCGTCATCCGCGATTGCGACCGCCTGGGCGTGCTGGAGATCGGGCGCGCGGTCGAGCAGATCGCCAACTCGGCCCGGAACCGCAGCATCCCACGCGAGCAATTGATGGGCAGCACGTTCACGATCAGCAACGTCGGGTCGTACGCCGGGCGCTTCGCGACACCGGTCATCAATTATCCCGAGGTCGGCATCCTCGCGGTGGGCCGTGCCCGCGAGGGCGTCGTGGTGCACAAGGGCGCGATGCGCGTGGGCCTGCTCATGCCGCTCTCGCTCGCGTGCGATCACCGTGTGGTGGATGGAGCGACGGCGGCGCTGGCGCTCGCGGAGATTGTGAAGTTGCTGAGCGAGCCCGAGCAATTGCTGACACCCGCGCGGGGCTAAAAAAGCGAAACGGAAAAAGTTCGGCCGCCGCTCGCCCCGGCTTTGTTGCGTTCAGGGGGGCAAAAACACTGGGCGTCGCCACCCCGAGCGCCACTCCAACGGGCGACTTCTGGCACAGATTCCGAGTGGCCGTGCCGATTT
The DNA here is from genome assembly GCA_937858155.1 of uncultured Phycisphaerales bacterium. Taxonomy (GTDB): domain Bacteria; phylum Planctomycetota; class Phycisphaerae; order Phycisphaerales; family UBA1924; genus BJHL01. The sequence goes on from CALLYM010000159.1 coordinate 12,861, forward strand.
CAACACTCTGGATATGAACGACTTACGCGTGCTACTTGGGGAGCCTTCCCTTGATATCCGGCGTGTTGAACCCTAGAGTCTTGGCCCGCTTTACGGCGGGAACAACTGGATTGCGGGGTAGAGCAGCCTGGTAGCTCATCGGGCTCATAACCCGAAGGTCGCTGGTTCAAATCCAGCCCCCGCTATTCGAGGTTTGGTTGCGAAAGCAGCTGAGCCGTAGGTTTTCAGGAGACGCCGCCGAGAGACCCTCGGCGGCGTTTTCGATTTGCCGCACGTGAGTCGTAGGTGTTTGGCGCGGTGGCACCGTGCGGGCCGAGCCTCTCTCTCTGAGATGGCCATAACCAGCCGCGCCTTGCGGCGGGCGGTCTGGGTCGAATCTGCCCCCAAGTCTCTCCGAGTCTCTGCGGGATGCCGTACGGGGTTAAGAGGGGGTCGCGCTCTCTCGCGGCACCTCAACCCCCTCCGTTGCGCCCCGTGAGCTCGAATACAACCCACTCTGCGAGCTGCATCGACGAGTCGCAATCAACGCTTCGTCAACGCGATGAAGCCCAGATCGATTCAACTCTTGTCGCAAACCCGGCGAGCGCTTCGACGTGGTCCTGTGTGAATCGCACCGGCGTGCTCTCGGCAGCCAGTCGCAACAAGGTGCGGAACGGAAGCAGATACGGCGGCGATAGTTTCGCGTCGCGGTTCTGAGAGCGAAGGGTCAGCACAGACACCGATTCGTTAGAGCGTGAGCGGCGTTTGGCGGGCTGGGCAAGAGTACAAAAGCCGAGCCGTGGCCCCTGCCACAGCAATGTTCCGGCCGCGATCCCATCGTCGGTGACGAGCTCTCGGAGCTTGGGCATCTCCATCTGCAGGAGTGATTGCTCGAACACGGCAAGGGCGCGCCCTTCGGCGAAGAGGTGATTCCAACTCGAGACCACTTCGCCCCATCGATCGGCAACATCGGCCCCAAGCCAGCCGGTCCGGCGAGCAATCTCAAACAGCTCTCGCTCGACCTTGTCGCGGGCCTCAAGATGCCAGAGCCACGGAAGACGGGCGACGGCCAGGCGCGTGGCGACCTCAAACCTCGTCGTCTCCGCATGCGCGATGCCCTTGGGACAGCAGAAGCACCATGTGGCCAGCGCGGCGGCGAGCCGCACCGAACGGATTGCATCCTCGAACTGCAGGGGCGTTTCGGACTTGTCGTGCCGGCGCTCAAGCCCGCCGGCGCTACGTGTCGCACCTTTGTCGTCAGCGCTGTCGTCGAAGAACAGGAACGACCACACGCGGTAGGTCAGGTCCAGGAAGTCCTCGCTCGCCAGCCACCCTTCCGCGTGTCCGGACACAAGCAGCACGGCAACGATGGCGAGGTCGGATGACAGCATTGCGGCAGGGCGAGTCTCGACAAACACCTTTGATGTGCATGCGTCGACGATCTGCCTGGCGATGCGTTGACCGCGTCGCCGCTCAGCATCAGAGAGGTTTTTCTTGACTTTGGGGCGGGTGATCTGCCGCTCCTTCTTTTCGACCGCCGCTGGCTTATCTACAGCGTCGTCGTCACCGTCCTCCTCATCGACGGGCTTGTCCTCTGCGTGGTCGTCGTTCGAGATGCCGAAGTAATCCAGGAGCAGCCCACGCAAACCGAGAACTCTTGCTGCCTCGTCGAGCCGACCGCCGTCGTGCCGTAGACCCGAGAGCCGATACTCCGTGGTGAAGAAATCTGTTGCCGCTACGGTGCTCGGCTTCTCCTTGTCTGCTTTCTCTCGCTGCGCCTGGCGTGCGGCCCCTTCTGGGGTGTGAATGAGGTGGTCCCCGAGCAACCGCAGCACCTCAGTCCAACCCTGGAAGCTCCATTGCCCCGGCGCAACATGGTCGCCTATGGCATGAGACATTTGCCGCTGACGGCTGCTGGCGCTCAAGAAGAACTCGTGATCGACCCAATGCTCCGCTGAGGCCAAGCGTGTCCCACCCACCGTCGCAGTTACCTGAACACGGCTGATGACACCAAGGCCACGGGACCGGAGCACGCCGCCAGCGACGGTCACATCCGTGCCCGACAGGGTGCGACCATCGGCGACAAGCTCGATCGCCTGAGACAGCGACGGCGCGACGAACACCACGATAAGTTCGCCGTGCTCGTGATGAGCGCCCAGGATGTGGATAGCCAAAGCAGGCTCGGTTGCAGGAACGGACGGCAGCGACACATGGAGAACCGCTGGTGCATCCACGACCGTGACGCCGGAATTCACCATCTCTTCCACTTCACTTGCTTTCAGCCGCACGACTGCAAGGTTCTCGGCGTTGCCGCCGGAGCCAGGAATCGCCAGCGCCGCGCGGGAGCAGTTTGCGCTACCCGCGAACAACACGGCATCCGACTCCCCGAGAAAAGCGTAGAACTTCGCATGAATGAACGCTTTCGCGTTCTCTCCCCTCGACGTTTTCACGGACACGAGCGACTTCGGTTCTCTGATCCGTGACCAGGCGGGACCAAGCAACTGCGACTGGCCGGATTGCACGAGCACCTCTATCGCTGCGCGTGGCCATCTTGCCGCGATGGCGGCAAGCGCCTCGCCGCTTTCGTCAAAGTACGGCGACGCTACGACGATGCGTCGAACATCTAAGTCGCCTACCTGCGACGCGAGCTGGTCAAGCAGCGCGGGCCCACGACCGACACGCCACAGCATGCCTGAAGGGGACGCGATCGTCTTAGACCAGGCATGCACTTCGGGATCGAAGGCGTCCGCCAGTTCGGCACGCACCGGGCCAGGGAATGGAGCGCGGTCCAGACAAGCGTCTGCGAGTTCCTTGAACGCCGCGAGCGGGCCCGTCCCGTCCTGGGCACTTTCGAATCGAAGCCACAGCTCATCGTTCTGCCGCATCCCGCCAAACGTCAGGTTGCCGCTCCCGATGAACAGGGCTGCGTTGTCGGTCCCGGCCAGCATGACGGCCTTGGGGTGAAACCGAAACCCGGGTTCCATTCTGATCGGAACGACGCGGTAGCGCCGCCCGATCCGGCTGACCCAGCGGCCCTGCGACGCGAACGTCGTCGCTACCTCGTCGGCATCGGCGAACACCGTCAAGGAGGGGTGCCCACACTTCCGCAGTGCACGCAGCAGCACGTTCTCGATGAAGATGAAGTCGATGTTGAACGTCGCAACGAACACGTGCGAGAGGTTCTTCTGACTGGCGAGGAACTTGATCAGGTCGTCACGCATTGTCGGGTCCTCCAAGGCGGTCCAACAACGCACGGCCGCGTGCAGAGAGCTCCTCGGAGTCGTGGTCGATCATCCCGAGGTCGGCCATGATCCCCATCACGTTTCCAAGCCGATCATTGCTGTACCCAGCGGCAACCTGCATCCCCGTCGGCCGCAGAACCAGGCCATCCGGGAAGAACCGCAGCGAGCACTTGAGGCCGTTGCCCATCTTCCGAAGCGTCGTGTTGAGGTGCGATTCCACAACGCCCCGGTCGATGATGGAGACCAACACATCAGCGAGCGGTTGATCTGTGGCCGCACCCAAGATCGGGTAGACACGCTCAGAGCCTGACACGGAACGCGGGAAACGACCGGATGCGTACAGGTCCCGAGTCCGATGCCACGTTGCGGTGAGCAGGGTGATCGCATAAGCCGCCCTGTCGCGTGGTGCGAGTCGATTGGGCACGCGGCGCTCGAGCGGACGGTTGAGGAAAGCGTCCTCCCGAATCGCTCCACTGAAGGCTGCAAAGCTGCCCGTCCAGTTGAGCTGGAACCCAGGGGCAAGAGCATCGGCAAGCGCGGGAGCCAGCCCCTCGTCCTCTGTCCAGGATGCAACCACATCGTTGACGGTCGCCCCATCTACTTCTCCGATTGCCGACGTGAGCGATCCCAGCAGCAGTTCAAGGGCGAAATGAACTCTGCGATGCATCTCGTACGCCGCCCAGGCAAGAGCGGACTCGCTAAGTTGTGCCCCGGGTTCCGTTACCTGCGAATAGCGGGCCGCGATCGCGGCTGGCGAAGCCGCGAGGCCCGCTTGAACGGACGTCAAGGCGAAGCGAACGGTCGTGAGAAAGCGGGCGTAGCCCTCCGCGTCTTGGCCGTCTTCCGCCTCGAGAAGCACTGACTCCAAGAACCGGCATTCGTCGTCCGACACCGGCAGATCAAGTGCGCCGGCAGAGAAATGATCCGCACTCGCTTCGACCGTTGGGGCATCGAGCGATCCGCCGTGAAGCACCCGTTCGAGGATGGAGCTGCCGCAGAGAGCGCGGGCGCGAAACTCATGCATCCGGCGACCTCGCGGTGTGATCTTGGGGGCCTGCCACTCTGCGTCGATGGACTCGTGGCTGATCAGGCCGACCGTTCTGCATGGCACGACGTACGTGCCAAGGGTCGCGCCGCCCCCATTGAGCTGCAGTTCCACCGTCCCCCCAGCGGCAAGAACGCCCAGTTCGGCATCAAATATCTTGCCACCCAGCAGTCCCGTTGTCTTGCGGCCAAGCCGCTTGTCCGTGACGCGCGTTGCAGCCATGACCACGAGCTCAAGTCGGCTTGAGATGTCGCGGAACTCCTCCCACACCGGCGCGCGGGCCGTGCCCGATTCGAGGCCGCACAGCTTGTAGTACTCAACGAGGAGCCACGGCAGCATCGCCATGTACCGCGCCCGCTCGGATATTGTCGTGATGCCTGATACCCATGCCTTCTCCAGGTCCTGGTCCACCCTGCGGAACCCGAGAATGTCCAGGCCCTTAGTGACCTCCTTTTCGCCGGCATTCCAAAACAGGGTGGGCATCGGTGGTGGTCCCATTCAACCGGCAGCGTTCTCGCGCTCAAGCGGGGCGTTGGGCGTTTGCGCTCGGCGCGGCCACCCTCGCCATCGCGACTACAAATAGGCTGCGCCTACTCACTCCAACTCTCGGCAGCCAATGGCAGTTCATTCGGCTCCGCCCGCGCATCCCGCCAGGTTGGATGTCCGTACTACTGCCATCTGACCCGATGACCGCTTTTTTTTCACGATAGCCCGAACAGACCCCATCCTTAGCCTATGGTTCCACAGGATATGTTGACAACCAAACCGGATTTCAGAAGATGTTGGAGGACATATGGCTCGCAGAACCGATGGGAATGCTGGCGCCGCCCTATTAATGCCCGAACTCAAAACGCCGAA
>CALLYM010000160.1 GCA_937858155.1 uncultured Phycisphaerales bacterium
CTTGAGGCCTCCGTGGCCCGCGCGCAGGCCCAGCTCGCGGACCGCGACGAGGCGCTGCGGCTGACCGAGCAGGTGCAGCAGCGCGGCGCCAACAACGAACGCGACGTCTCGCTCGCGCGGTACGCGCGGGACACGGCGGCGGCCGAACTCGAGCGTGCGAAGGCGGACCTGGCCCGCATGAAAGCCGGCGGCTGGCAGCCCGACCTCGTTGTGGCGCAGGCGGCTCTGTCGCAGAAAAAGGCCGAGGTGGATGCACTCAAAGTGCTCAAGGACCGGCTCGTGGTGCGCGCGCCGCGTGACGGGCAGGTGCTCCGCCGCAGCATCGAGCCGGGCGAAACCGCCAGCATCGACACCGCACGCCCCGCGATGATCTTGGGCGACCTGACGCACCTCAACATCCGCGCGCAGGTGGACGAAGAAGACATCGCCCTGGTCGCCGGCGCAAACGGCGCAGCGAGCCCTTCCCGCAAGGCCATCGCCCGCTCGCGAGGGAGTGTTGTCAAGGACATCCCTCTGCGCCTCGTGCGCGTGGAGCCCTACGCCAGGCCCAAGATGGACCTGACCGGAAGCAACATCGAGCGCGTCGATACCCGTGTCATCGACGTGCTCTTCGAGGTGGTGGCGACGCCGACCGACGTGCCGCTGCTGCCCGGCCAGGCCGTGGACGTATTCATCGAGGGCGCGACGGGCGGGCCGTAGTCGTGCAGGGCGGGTCGTCGTCCTGGATGGCCCGCAGCGGCGGCGTATCCAGATCATCAAACTCTCCGCGCCGCGCAGCCCAGATGAACGCGACCACCCCCGCGCCGGCAACCACGAACGCGAGCGGCAGAACGATGTACAACACAGCCATCACACACCCCCTCTGGAAGCAGCGGGAAGAACAAACGACCGCCCCCGCAGGCTGATCGCGAGCACCGAGAGCGAGGCGGCGGGCATGAGGATCGCCGCCGCGAGCGGCGAGACGTACCCGGCCATCGCCAGCGCGGCGACCGCGACGTTGTACGCGAGGGAAACACCGATGCTCCGCCTGACAACCCCCATCGCGCACGCGGACCCAGCCAGCAGCTCAACCACCGGCGCGAGCCCCTCGCGGGACGTGTACACGTCCGCCGCCGCCAGGCTTGCCTCCGCGCCTCCGTGCACCGCGACTCCCACCGTGGCCTCGGCCAGCGCCGGCGCGTCGTTCACGCCGTCGCCAACCATCACCACCGGGCCGTACGCCAGCGCCGTGCGTACAAGCCCGGTCTTCTGTTCCGGCGTCAGGCCGCCGCGGCAGTCGTCAGCCGCCAGGCCCAGCGCAGCGCCCACGGCGCCCACGACGTGCGGCGCGTCACCGCTCGCGATCAAGACGCGCCAGCCACGCCCGCGGAGGTCACGGATGGACTGGGCAGCGTCCGCGCGGATCGCATCGCCCAGCCCGGCTACCCCGCAGACCCGCCCGTTGATCGAGACCACCACAGGTGAAAGCCCGTCGTTCCGCACGTCCGCGAGCGCGGTGCGCGCAGCCTCCGGCCACTCGGCACCCTCCACGAACGCCTCCGTGCCGACCCGGACCCGCCGGCCATCGACCGTCGCCGCGACGCCGCGCCCCGTCGCCTCGGCAAAGTCCGTGACGACCAGCGACGCGTGTGCGGATGTGGCGAGCCCCTCGGTTAGCGCACGGGCGACGTGGTGGGACGAGTGCGATTCGGCCGCGGCGGCGCACGCGGCGCCGTCGCCCGTGCCCCACCAGCGCACGAGCGTGGTGCGTCCCCGGGTGATCGTGCCCGTCTTGTCCAGAATGAGCGTGCCGACACGGGCCAGCTGTTCCACAGCCTCGGCGCTCTTGATCAGGATTCCGCGCCGCGCGGCCTTGCCCAGGGCCACCGTCATGGCAAGCGGGGTCGCGAGCCCCAGCCCGCAAGGGCAGGTCGCGATGAGCAGGGCGATCGCATGGTCGACGGCGCGCTGCGGGCTCGTGCGCCACCAGAGCACCGCGGTGGCAGTGCTCAGAACAAGGATTGCGACGATGAACCACCCCGCGAACTTGTCGGCCAGGCGGATGACAGAGCCCTTGCGACGCGACCCTTCCTCGACCAGGCGCAGGAGCTGTCCGACCCGCGTCGCCTCGCCCGTCGCCGTGACGCGCACCTGGACGGCGCCCGAGAGGTTCACCGTCCCCGCGTGCGCGGCGTCTCCCGGCCCGAGGTCGGCCGGCCTCGACTCGCCCGTGAGGAGGGAGAGGTTGACCTGCGCGCTGCCGTGCTCGATGACCCCGTCGGCCGGGATGGACTCGCCCGCGCGGACCTCGACGAGTTGGCCCGGGCGGAGCGCTTCCACGGGCACTTCGCTGGCTGCGCCGGCTTCCAGCACTCGTGCGCTGGTGGGCGTGAGGCTGAAGAGAAGTTCCACGCTGTCGGCCGCGGTGCGCTGCTGGCGGTGCTGGATGAAACGGCCCACGAGCAGGAAGAAGACCAGCGCGGCGAGGGAGTCAAAGTACAGGTCCCCGGTGCCGCGGATGGTGTTCACGACGCCCCACACGAGGCCGGCCCCAAAGCCCATGGCGAGCGGGACATCGAGCGTCAAGGTGCGGGCTCGGATGGAAGCCCACGCGCCGCGGAAGAAGACCCCGCCCGGCCAGAGAATCGCGATGGCGGACAGGGCCATGCTCGACCATCGGAACAGCTGGACGTGCGCCGGGTCCATGGCGTCAAAGAGCCCGGCGTAGAGGGCGATGAAGAGCAGCATGACGTTGCCGGCGCATGCGCCGGCAACAGCAATGCGGACCAACGCCCGGCGGTCCTCGGCCTTGCGGACTTCTTCGCCGGTCCGCCCGCGCGCGGGGTGGGGGGTGTAGCCCAGGGTGGCGAGGGTGCGGGCGATGGTTGAAAGCGGGACTTCGTCGCCGCTCCAGACCACATGGAGGGATGCCCGGCGGAGGTTGAGGCGTGACTCCAGGACGCCCGGCACGAGGGTAGGGAGCTTTTCGAGCAGCCACACGCACGCGGCGCAGTGAACGCCCTCGAGCAGGAGGTCGGTGGATCGGAGGCTGCCGGCGCAGGTGCGGCAGTACAGGTCCTGAAAGGCAGGGTCGTCAAACTCCGCGTAGGCGCGGGCCCGGGGCGGTCGCGTCGCGCGGGCGAACGATTCCTCGCGCTCACGCAGGGCATAAAACCTCGCGAGCCCGCCCTCCTCAATGACGTGGTAGGCGGTGCGGCAGCCTTCGCAGCAGAACTGGCGCGACGCGCCGTGCTCGACCAGGCCCGCGGGCACGTCCAGCCCGCAGTGCGTGCAGGCGACGGGCTCGGCAATGGTGGCCGCTCGGGAAGCGATGGCGGTCATAGCCCACCGCCTTCCCGCGGGGGCTCGGCGTTGCAGCAGGGCAGCTGGGCATGATCGAGGCGGCGGACCTGCTCAAGGGCCACACCCGCGCTGCCGGGCACGCTGCCGACGCGGTCCACCAGCGCCGAGGTCGGGATCGTGACGCGGCCCGCGGCGGTCAGCACGCCCATGCACAGCACGATCAGGCTGGTGGCGACGGGCAGGTGGCGGCGGAGCGGGCCGGTCATTGCCTGCAGTCCGGCACCGAGTGCGGCGAGCAGGGGGAGCGTGCCCAGCCAGAACGCGGCCATCGACGCCGCGCCCGTGAGTGGATGGGCGGTGCCTGCGCTCACAATGACAAACGCGTACAGCCAGCCACAGGGCAGGAGTGTGGTGAGCAGACCGGTCGCGAGAGCGCGCCGGGTTGGGTTCCAGTCGGTGATTGCGCGGTGCGCACGGACGAGCGTGTCCTGCATAAATCGCGGCACGGGCGCGCGTGGGAAGCGAACCCCCGCGCGCTGCGCGAGCAGGATGACCGCGAACAGGATCATGGCGACACCCGCCACAATTGCGGCGGCGCGGTGCAGCCCGACAGCCCCCGCGCCCAGGTCCAGGGCGTTGCCCATGGCCCCGGCCACGGCGCCGAGCACGGTATAGGTGGCAAGACGGCCGGCGTGGTACGCGCACTGGCAGGCGATGTGCTCGCGCCGGGTGGGCTGCATTCCGACGGCGAACATGAGGAAGGCACCACACATCCCCGCGCAGTGAGCGCTGCCCAGGAGGCTCGCGAGCAGGACTGCGCTAAGAAGGGCGAGCATCAGCGGGAAACCTCCGCGTTGGCGAGCGAAGCGGCCTCGCGCTCAAGGGTGAAGCGGGCTTCCTCCCTCGCGGTGGTCACGCGGACGTGGAACGTCCACAGGCCGTCACGCATCGCCGGGACGGGGGTGGAGTAGGCGTTGCCATCGCCATGCGCGGTGAGTGCCAGGGGCTGCGCTGCGTGGGCGTTATGGAAGCACTCCACTTCGACGGTTGCACCCGGGACGGGTTGCCCGCTGGCATCGTTCACGGCCACGCGCAGGGTGCGTTGTGGCGCCGAGGCATCGACGGAGAGGGCGCAGGTCCAGCCGAGCGCGGTCTGCCGGTCGTGCTGGGCCTTGGCCTCGTCCCAGTTCTGCGCGGCGACGTCGTAGGAACGGTCGACCACCACGGCCTTGTAGTGCTGGGCGGCGAAGACGGTGATCGCGACGACCGTGACGTTGAACCCCAGCAGCAGGAAGATCATGGCGGGCCAGAGGCGGGACTTTGCGGGTTGGGGGCTGTTCATGGCTGGCCTTCCTCGTGAGCGGGCGTCGTGGTGGGCGCTGGTGGTGCGGTGTGGGCGTGGCCGGCCGGTCCCATCATGCGGTACGCGACCTCCTTGCTGAACCCCGCGGAGTCGCTGATGACGACGCTGGCCATGTGCTGACCGTGCTCGAAGACTTCGGGCCTGGTCGTGAGCGTCGCGGGGACCATGATGGACGCGAAGGGCTCGATGCGGACCGGGGCCTGGTCCGCGATGATGCGGGAGGAACCGTCGCGGGTGGCGACGGTGTAGTCCATCGGGACCGCGCGGCGGTTGATGATCTTGATGCGGACGGGGTTCGCGACTTCGCCCGTCGGGAGCGTGTAGAAGGGCGCACCCTGCCCGCGCTGCACGTGGACGTACGCGGGTCCGCGGTGGAGAAGCAGGTACACGAACAGGGAGACGACAACGGAGAGAACCACCGGGTAGATGACGAGGCGCGGGCGGAGGAGTTTCCAGTGGCCACCTTCGAGGTCGGCCTGGGAGGTGTAGCGGATAAGGCCGCGGGGCTTGCCGATCTTGTCCATGATGGCGTCGCAGGCGTCGATGCACTGGGTGCAGTGGACGCACTCGAGCTGGAGGCCGTTGCGGATGTCGATGCCGGTGGGGCACGTCTGGACGCACATGGTGCAATCGACGCAATCGCCCAGGGGCCTTGCCTCCGGTGCGCCTTCCACGATTTTCAGGGACAGGTCGCGCTTGCCCTTGCCCCGGGGCTCGCCGCGTGCTCGGTCGTAGCCCACGATGAGCGAGTTCCTGTCGAGCATCACGCTCTGGAAGCGGCCGTAGGGGCACGCGACGATGCACGTTTGCTCGCGGAAGAATGTGAAGTCGAACATCATCAGCGCCGTAGTAGCGGCGACGATCAGGAAGCCGGACGGGTGGTTGAGCGGCGACCGCTGCACCCACTGGGCGAGGGTTTCCACTCCGACAAAGTACGAGAGGAAGACGTTGGCGAGGAAGAGGGAGACGAGGAAGTACACGACCAGCTTGAAGCCCTTGCCCGAGCCGGACCGCTGGAACCAGTTCTTGGAGGCTCTGCCCGGGAGCGCATCGAAGAATCGCTCCAAGGGGCGGTAGACGTATTCCATATAGACCGTCTGCGGGCAGGCCCAGCCGCACCAGACCCGCCCCACGATGGCGGTCACAAGGAACACGCTGACGATGACGGTGATTCCCAGCAGGGCGAGGAGCACAAAGTCGGTGGGGAGGAAGGTGAAGCCGAAGAGGTGGAACCTGCGGTGGACGACATCGAGGAAGACAGCCGGGAACCCGTTCATCCTGATGAAGGGGAGCGTGGTGAAGAGCGCGATGAGGGAGTATGCGACGGCGGCACGCCGGGTAAAGAACCGCCCGTGGGAGGGGCGTGGGTGCATCCACTTGCGCGACCCGTCATCGTTGAGCGTGGACAGGACCGAGGGAGCGACGGGTGCGGAGATGGTGGGGAGCTGCGCCCGGGCTGGGGCGGCCTTCGCTCCGTTCTCAGTTGTACCCGTGCTGACCATTTCCCGTGCCTTTCCGTAGGAGCGGCGTGCTCATTGCCAGGGTGCGATGACTTCCCCTTCCGCGGCCTTCGGTGTCGCGGGCTTGGACCCCCGCAGGTGCGCCACGTACGCGGCCAGCAGGACGCGCTCATTCTGGGAGTAGCGGGTGCCCTGGGGGGGCATGGCGCCGACGTTGGCGCCGTTGGTGATGACGTTGAAAATGTCCTCGATCTTCTTCACGTTCTTGTAGTTATCGTCGCAGAGGTTCACGCCGTTGATGCCGCCCCCGTCCGCGCCGTGGCAGGAGGCGCAGTTGCCGGAGAACCAGCCCTGAGCGATGCCCATGAACTTGTCGTCGGCCATCATCTTCTTGAGGGTGGGCGCATCGTTCTGGAGCTCGCCCATCGATCCGAAGATCTTCTTGACCTCCGCCTGCTGGCGGCGCGCGACCTCCTTCTCGGGCGAGGGCGCCATGGGGCTGAAGGAGAAGATTGCCCAGTAGAGGAGGGAAAAAAGGACGGTGCCCAGGAAGATGGCGTGCCACCATCCCGGTGTTGGGTTGTCGAATTCGCGTATGCCGTCGTACTCGTGGTCCAGCAGCTGGTCTTTGAGGGATTGGGTGGTGGCGGCGTCGGTGGTAGCGTGGTTCATGGGGCGCCTCCGTTCTGCTTGGTGAGGGTGTCGTCTTCCAGGGGGATGTGGGCGTGCTGTTCGAGCGCGTTGGCGTCGCGCTTGTTCAGGACCCGCGCGAGCACGATGGCGAACGCGAAGAGGAACAGGACGAGTGCGACGATGGGGTAGAGCGTGAGGCCCGCGGCGCTCATGATCTCGGTCAGGCTCATGGCGTGCCTCCTTTCTGGGGCTGGGCGGCGGACACGGCCTTGTCGGGGGCCGGCGCGTCGGCGGGCTTGAAGAGGTCCGTGCCCAGGCGCTGGAGGTAGGCGTCCAGGGCGATCACCTTCTTGGTCTCGAGCCCCTCGTAGCCGCCCTGCTTCACGAGGTCGCCCGCGATCTGCTTCGCCTGTTCGCGGGCCTGCTGGGGTGCGACGCCATCCTTGACTGATTCGCCGTAGGGGACGCCGATCATGGCGTTAGCGCGGACACGCGCCTGGATGGACTCAAAGTCGATGTCCTGTTTGAGCAGGTGGGCGTAGGTGGGCATGATGGACTGGGGGATGAGCTGGCGCGGGTCCTCGAGGTGGCGGACGTGCCAGTCGTGGCTGCGGAGGCCGCCCTCGCGCGCGAGGTCGGGCCCTGTGCGCCGGCTGCCCCATTGGAAGGGATGGTCGTAGACGAATTCGCCGGGCTTGCTGTACTCGCCGTAGCGCTTCACCTCGGCGAAGATCGGGCGGATCATCTGCGAGTGGCAGTTGTAGCAGCCTTCGGCGATGTAGATGTCGCGGCCATAGAGCTCCAGGGGGGTGTAGGGCTTGACGCTGGCGATGCTGGGGACGTTGCTGCGGATGAGGAACAGTGGGATCTGCTCGAAGAGGGACGCGACGACGACTGCGGCGAGCGTCATAACGGTGAACTTGACGGGGCGGCGTTCCCACACGCGGTGCCACCAGCCCTGGAGGACGACGTCACCCTGGTGCCCGAACTCTGTGTTGGCGGTGAGGCGGGACGCGGGCTGGGGCGGGTCGGTGTACAGGGCGGAGAGCGCGGGGGCTTCGTGCACGGGCTCGTCGTAGACGGCCGGGCGGTGCTTCCACGTCATGAAGAAGTTGACGCCCGCCATGACGACGCCGGAGAGGAAGAGCAGGCCGCCGATGGCGCGGATCCAGTAGAGGGGCTGGATGGCGGTCACGGTCTCGACGAAGTCGTACTGGAGCTTGCCCGATTCGTCGAAGAAGCGCCACATGAGGCCCTGCATGATGCCGGCGGTGTACATCGAGACGATGTAGAGGACGATGCCGATGGTGCCGATCCAGAAGTGGTAGGTCATGAGCTTCCTGCTCCAGAGCTGCGTCTGGAAGAGGCGGGGGAGCAGGTAGTAGAGCATGCCGAAGGCCATGAAACCGTTCCAGCCGAGGGCGCCGCCGTGGACGTGGGCGATGGTCCAGTCGGTGTAGTGGCTGAGGCTGTTCACGCTCTTGATGCTGAGCATGGGTCCTTCGAAGGTGCTCATGCCGTAGAAGGTGATGGCGACGACGAAGAACTTGAGGATGGGGTCCTGGGCGACCTTGTTCCATGCGCCGCGGAGGGTGAGGAGGCCGTTGATCATGCCGCCCCAGCTGGGCATCCAGAGCATGACAGAGAAGATCATGCCCAGCGTGCTGGCCCACTGCGGGAGGGCGGTGTAGTGGAGATGGTGCGGGCCGGCCCAGATGTAGATGAAGACGAGGCTCCAGAAGTGGACGATGGAGAGGCGGTACGAGTACACGGGCTTGTCGGCGGCCTTGGGCACGAAGTAGTACATCATGCCCAGGAAGGGCGTGGTGAGGAAGAAGGCCACGGCGTTGTGCCCGTACCACCACTGCATGAAGGCGTCCTGCACGCCGGCGTAGACGGAGTAGGACTTGAAGAGGCTCGCGGGCATCTCCAGGCTGTTGAAGACGTGGAGGACGGTGACGGTGACGAGCGAGGCGATGTAGAACCAGAGGGCCACGTACATGTGGCGTTCGCGGCGCTTGATGAGGGTCATCGTGAAGTTCACGCCGAAGCAGCCGAGCCACACGAGCGCGATCGCGATGTCGATGGGCCACTCGAGCTCCGCGTACTCCTTGCCGCTGGTGATGCCCAGGGGCAGGGTGAGCGCGGCGGAGACGATGATGGCCTGCCAGCCCCAGAAGTGGAGGTTGCTGAGCGTGTCGCTCCACATGCGGGTTTTGCACAGGCGTTGCGTGCTGTAGTACACGCCGGTGAAGATGGCGTTGCCCGCGAACGCGAAGATCACGGCGTTGGTGTGGAGCGGGCGGAGGCGGCCGTAGCCGAGGAATTCGAGGCCGAAGTTCAGCTGGGGGACGGCGAGCTGCAGGGCGATGATGAGGCCCACGAGCATGCCGACGAAGCCCCACACGAGCATGGCGAGCATGAACTTGCGGACGATGGCGTCGTCATAGACGAACTTCTCCATCGGGCCTGCGTGGGCGTCGTTGTGTTCGCGCGGCAGCGTGGGGGCGGTCGTGGCTGTCATCGGGGCCTTCCTGCGTGGGAGTGAAGGGTCGCGTCGTGTTCGACAATACGACAAAAAGACTCAATGGTCGAGAATAATCATCGACATGTTTGTCTGGAATGTCAAGCGTCAAAATATGCTGAATATCAGGCGTAATTGAGCGAATTGACGGATCAATACAGGAATTATGCTCGACGCAAATTAGACAAAATGAGAATATTAGAAGAACAACAACTCATTTTGTCCGCTATTATCCGCGAGACCTTTGGAGGGTCGTCGGAGGCATGTCATGCTGACTCAGGCAGTGGGCTACGCGGCAACCGCGCTGGCGCAGGTCGCGTCCGGGGGCGGGAAGCCGGTGCTGGTCAAGGAGATCGCGCAGGCGTCGGGAATCCCAGCGCCGTACCTGGCGAAGATCGTGCAGACGCTCGCGCGGAAGGGGATCGTGCTGACGCAACGCGGGATCGGCGGTGGGGTGACGCTTGCGCGGGACGCCAAGACGGTAACGCTGCACGACGTGTGCGTTGCGCTCGACGATCCGAGTGTGCAGCACCGGTGCATGCTGGGCACGGCGGAGTGCAGCGACGATCGGGCGTGTCCGTGCCACCGTTTCTGGTCGAGCCACCGGAGCGGCTACCTGGAGTTCCTCAAGGGCACGACGGTGGCGGACATGGCGTTGTTCGAAGCGCGCCGCCGTTGGAAGGGGAAGCCGGGGGAATTGCCGGTGGCCTTCGCGGGCGTGAAGTCCTGAGAATCACCCGGGGTCTTGTGCGGCGCCCTGGGGCTGCGTCGTTGTTTCGGGCGGCACGGCCGGCGGCGGGGCGGGGGCCGCGGGTGGTCGTGTTTCCACCGGCCGCTCTGGGAGGCGTCGTTCGATCTCCGCCATCAGGAAGCGCGACAGGTTCTGGTCACCCAGCAGGCCGACACGGACGCTGATGGTGGTGACGGTGGGCGTGTGCTGGATGATCCGGACGCGGAAGGACTCGCCGCGCTCCGGTCGCAGGTAGAAGGTGCGGGACGTGCGGGACGTCGAGTGGACGATGAACTGGTAGCGGAGGTCTTCGGCGGTCTCCCGGACGGCGGCCTGGACCGGGTCGAGCGGGAGGACAAAGGTGTTCTCCATGGAGCCTGAGATGAACGAGCCGCCGCTGTTGGTCGCCATGTTCACACCGGCGTTCGCGAGCATGGGCCCCGGGACGGCTGCGCAGGCGGAGAGCAGCGCGGCGCAGGCAAGCATGGCGAGCGGCAGTGTGCGCGGCATCATTCTTCGTCTCCGCGGAGCTTTGCGACGACGCTGAAGTCCTCGAGCGTGGTCGTGTCCTGCGTGATCTTCTCAACGCCCGCGGCGACGTCCCGCAGCAGTCTGCGCATGATCTTGCCCGACCGTGTTTTCGGCAGCCCGTCGGCAAACCGCACCTGGTCGGGCCTCGCGACAGGCCCCACTTCCTTCGCGACGTGGGCGGCGATTTCCTTCTTGAGGGCCTCGTCGGGCTGGCGGTTGTGCTTGATGAGCCACGCCGGCCGGAGCGTGACAAAGGCGCAGATGCCGCTCCCCTTGATCTCGTGCGGGAAGCCGACCACGGCGGCCTCTGCCACCCCGGGGTGGCTGACGATCGCGCTCTCGACTTCCATGGTGCCCAGGAGGTGGCCGGAAACCTTGATGACGTCGTCGATCCGGCCTTGGATCCAGAAGTAGCCGTCCTCGTCGCGCCGAGCGCCGTCCGCGGAGAAGTACGCGGGCTGGCCGGTGCGGGCGTCCTTGACGCGTCCCCAGTAGTTGCTCACGAAGCGTTCGCGGTTTCCGTAGACACCCCGGAGCATGCCGGGCCAAGGCTTCCTGATGACAAACAGGCCGCCCTGGTTGGGCCCGAGTTCTTCTCCCTGTTCGTTGACGATGGCGGCGTCGATGCCCAGCATGGGGAGGGTGCAGGAGCCGGGCTTGGTTGCGATCGCTCCGGGGAGGGGTGTGACGACGTGGCCGCCTGTTTCGGTCTGCCAGTAGGTGTCGACGATCGGGCACCTTTCGGCGCCGATGTGCTTGTGGTACCAGATCCACGCCTCGGGGTTGATGGGTTCTCCGACCGTGCCGAGGAGTTTGAGGCTGGAGAGGTCGTGGCGCGCGGGGAGGTCGTCGCCCCACTTCATAAAGGTGCGGATGGCGGTGGGGGCGGTATAGAAGTGTGTCACGCGGTGGCGCGCGATGATGTCCCAGAAGCGGTCGCCGCGGCCCTTGTCGAGGGTGGGGTAGTTGGGCGCACCCTCGTACATGAGTGTCGGGACGCGGTTCATGAGCGGGGCGTAGAGGACGTAGGAGTGTCCGGTGATCCAGCCGATGTCGGCCGAGCACCAGAAGAGCTGGCCGGAGTCCGGGATGAGGTTGAAGGCGAGGCGCGCGGTGGTGTTGATGAAGGTGAGGTAGCCGCCGGTCGTGTGCTGGATGCCCTTGGGCTTGCCGGTGCTGCCGCTGGTGTAGAGGAGGAAGAGCATGTCCTCGCTGTCCATGGGCTCGCAGGGGCAGGCGTCGGTGACGAAGGGGAAGAGGTCGTGCCACCAGTGGAAGTGCGTGGCGGGGGCGTTGTGGACCGGGGTGCCGCCGGTGCGGAAGCGGACGCTGGGCGGTTCGTGGGCGGTGTGCTTGAGGGCGACGACGTGGTTGATGATGTGCCCGTGGTTGGCGGCGAGGACGCATGCCTCTTCGACGTTCTTCAGGAGGTGCACCACTTCGCCGCGACGCCAGCCGCCGTCGGCCGTAACAACGACGCGGCTCTTGGCGTCGATGGCGCGTTCGGAGATGGCGTGGGGAGCGAAGCCACCGAAGATGACGCTGTGCGCCGCGCCGATGCGTGCACAGGCGAGGATGGCGATGGCCAATTCGGGGACCATTGGCATGTAGATGGTCACCACGTCGCCCTTCTTGACGCCAAGGTGCTTCAGGATGTTCGCGAAGCGGCTCGTCTCCTGCTGGAGGGCGCGGTATGTGAAGGTGCGGACCTGGGGTTCTTTCGCGTAGGCGGTGCCGGGGGCGGCGTGGCTTGTGTTGGGGCCCAGGGGCTCACCTTCCCACACGAGCGCAACCTGATCGCCGTAGCCGGCCTGCACGTGGCGGTCGACGCAGTTGTAGCAGGCGTTGAGCTGGCCGTTCACGAACCAGCGGGCGTCGGGGGTCTTCCATTCGAGGACTTCGTCCCAGAGCTTGAACCAGGCGAGTCGGCGGGCCTCACCGCTCCAGAAACCGGCGGGGTCCTTCAAGGACTGGGCGTGGAGGCGGCGGTAATCGTGGATGCTCGGGACGTGCCAGGACGGGAATCCCAGGTCCCGCGCGGCGGGTGCGGGGAAGGCCCGCGTTTCGTTGAGGACGTTCTCGATATTGGGGGTGGTGGTCATGGTGTTCCGGAGGTTCGGCGCTGAAACACGGGAAGGGAGCGTGCTGGATTATGGTGCGTCGAGCCTGAGCGTGTTCCCCGAGAACGAGCTGGGCATCATCTTCCTGGCGGGGTCGTTGGGGCCCAGGGGGATGTTCCATTCGATGGTGGAATAGACCTCGTCCAGGACGTTGTACGCGATGGGGCGCTGGGCCTCTTCGACCACGTACGGCACGGTGGCGCGGGCGACGTTCGCTGCGGAGAGTGTGCCGCGGAGCTGGGAGAGGTAGTCGAGCCTCGCCGCGCGGCCGGGTTCGCCCGCGCTCATGGAGAGCACACGCTTCTTCTCACTCATGAGTGAGCCTTCGATGCGATCGGCCTTTCGCTCCAGCCTGGCGAGCGGGCTGGTGGAGCAGCCGGCGAGCAGCGTGCCGATGGCCATCACAGTCATGACAGAACGCCACGGGTGCATGGGCGTCTCCTCGGTGTGCCGTAGATCACCCACGGCGCAGCAAAAGGATACCGCCCCGCGTGGGCGGCTGCCCGCCGGTTGTTCCGGGCTGCTGTGACGGTGATCTGCCTAGTGGCCCCCGCCGCCGCCCCCGCCATGGCCTTCGCCTTTGGCTTCCTTTGGCTTGTCGCCCGGCTTCTTCGTGAGTTTCTCGTTGACGAGGTACTTGGTGCCGGCTGATGCGATGATGGACTTCTTGGGTTCGGCGGGCTTGGCGGACGCGCCGTGTTCACCCCCTGCCCCTTCTTCTTTTTTTACCCCGTGCCCTTCTTCCTTCTTGGGCGCGGGCGCGCCTTCGGGAGATTCCACGTGACCACGGGCGGGGGCGTGGGCTTCACTTGCCTTGAGGTCGGGCTGGGGCAGGCCAGAGTGCGCGAAGTCGAAGGTCTGGTGGCCCTCTCGCGCGGCGTGCGCGGGGCGGAAGTACAGGGCGTACACCCATAGTCCCGCGCCCAGCAGCAGCGTGTTGAAGGACACGAGCCCTGCGGCACGGATGAGTCCGGGCTTGGACGCAAGCGGTTGCGATGCCAGGCCGATGGCGCGGAGCAGTGGTGCTTCGATCTTGGTCTTGAAGAAGCCTGGTGGCTTTGGTTTCCGCTCCGGGATGGGCTTGGGATCAGCCTTTGTTTCCGGCTTGGTTGCGGGCTTACTTTCCGGCCCGGGCCGGTGTTCTGGCTTCTCAATGACGGCGGTGGGCGTTGTTGCTGGAGCTGCAGCGGGCATCGTGGCGGGGACGACCGGCGCGGTTGGCGCGGCGGGCTCGAGTGCAACGTCCTTCACTGCGGCATCCAGTTTCGCCGCCTCCGCCTCGTCCTTTGCGATAGCGGTTTCGGCAAGGGATGCGACGCGTGCGTCCACGTCTTCGATAGACGTCGGTGCTGGGGCGGGGGCGGCTTCGCGTGTGCTGGTGGCGTTCGGGGGTGTGGGGGCCTGAGCCGCGGCGATTTCCGGTTGCACGTGAGTGTTCGCCGCTTCGGCCTCGATCGACTGCTTCACCTGGTTCATGAGGTGTTGCAGCTCGGCCTCCGGGTCGGTCGGCGCCGCTGGCGGCGACTCAACGACCGCGGGCTTGGATTGCACCGGTGGCATTTCTTCGAGTGCCGCGGCAGGATCGGGCTCCGGTGATTCGTCCGTCTCGGCAAGGATCGAGTTCAGTGCGGCGGAATCGTCCGGCGAGGGCGGCGCAGTTTCCTGGGTTTCCGCGGGCTCCGGCTCGGCGGCCAGCTGCTGGGAGAGTTCCGCGGCGGCTTGGTCCAGTTGCTGGATGGCTACCTCCACACCCGCAACAGGGTCCTGAAACGCCTCGGGCTCGGCCATGATTTTGGCGATTTCCTCCTGCAGGAGCGCCAGCTCGGGGTCCGGGGCGGGGCCGGGGAGGGTGGGAGCAATATTGGTTGGGTTTGTCACCGCCCTGGTCCTCCACGCCGATCGCGCACCGATGCCGCTGCCGCGGTACGCTCAGTCAGGATGAAACATCGACCGGGCTCTGGAGGCACTGGAGGGTCGGGTGCTGAGGGGGCGGACCACACGGTGCAGACGGCATAAACGGACCCTCGGATTCCCCAATGCACGTGATCTACCAGCCGCAAGTCGACGCCCCCTGTGAGGACTCCCGGAGCACCCGGGTGACCACGATCGAGGGGGACGAGGCGCGGCATGCGGTGCGCGTGAAGCGGCTGGAAGTGGGGGACGGCGTGCTGGTGCTGAACGGCCGTGGGCTTGAGATGAGTGCGACCGTCGCGGGGGTGCGGAAAGAGCGGGGGCGCGGCGATGGTGACTGGGTGATGGACCTGCGAGTCGACGCGGCTCGGGTGGTGCCACGGACTCGCCCTTCGCTCCGCGTTTTTTCGGGGGTGCCTAAGGGGGATCGGCTTGAGCAGATGGTCGATGGGCTCAGCCAAGTGGGCACAGCGGCGTGGTGTCCGCTCATGAGCGGGCGGAGCATCGTGGACCGTGGCGAGGGGAAGATCGACCGTCTGCGGCGCGTGTGTGAAGAGTCGCTGAAGCAGTGCGGGCGGGCGTGGTTGATGGAGGTCGCGGAGCGCGTGGTGTATTGCGACGCGATCCTCGCTGCGGGGGGCGGGGGGGGCGAGGTTGTGATCGCCGACGCGTCGGGCGGGGAGTACCACCCGGGTGGCGCGGACTCGGTCGCTCTCTTCGTCGGTCCCGAGGGCGGGTTTACACCGGAGGAGGTCGAACAGGCTCGCGCGGCGGGGGCGCGGGTGTGCTCATTCGGCGTGCACACGATGCGCGTGGAAGTCGCCGCGGTGGTGGGCGCCGCGGCGGTGATGGGGGCGTCCATCAGAAGCAGGGGCCACCGCTGAAGACGCTCAGCAGGGAGTCGATATCGGTGGTGTCGGGGAACAGGCTGTCGTTGTTGAAGTCGATGTCCTGGCAGCCCGGAGCCGGGTCGGTGGAGCACGGCCCCCCGCTGAACACGCTCAGGAAGTCGTCGATGTCGGCGGTATCGGGGAACAAGCCGTCCTGGTTGAAGTCGATCGAATCGCACGCGGAGCAGCCCGGTGGGGTTGTGAACTGCGCGAAGTGCGCGGACCCCAGTCCCCCTGCGGTAAAAAAAAGCCCGGCCGCGTAGATGTTGTCATCGGCGGGTGCAGCAAGGGCAAACACGGTGGGCGCAAGGAGGCCCGCGTTCTGGATTCCCGGGCCGATGGGTCCCCAGCTTGTTCCGTTCCAGCGGGCGATGCGCGCCGTGGGCGTCGCGCCCGAGGCATTGAAGAGGCCGCCCGCGAGGACGTCTCCGTTCGGCGTGGACGCGAGCGCCCGGACCGTGCCGTCAAACCCCGGGCCCATCGCGGTCCAGGACGAACCGTTCCACCGCGCCACACGTGACACCACGAGTGCGCCGGTGGTGGTGAATGCGCCGCCGGCGACTATGTCGGTGTTGCTCCGGGGCAGTATGGCGTACACCGTGTCTCCTAGTCCAGAGCCGAAGTTGCTCCAGGAAGATCCGTTCCACCGGGCGATGTGGTCGGCGGGGCCTCCTCCGGCGGTTATGAAGTTTCCGCCCGCGATCACGTCGCCGTTGGGGAGCGCCGCGAGAGCGGTGACCTGTGCGCTCACGCCGGAGCCGAGGGGTGTCCATGTCGAACCGTCCCAGCGCCCGATGAATGAGAGCGGCGTGCCGCTCGCGGTTGCGCTGAACGCGCCGCCCGCGATGAGGCTGCCGTCCGGGCGTGCAAGGAGCGCGAACGTATCCGCGTTTAGTCCCGGGCCAAGTGCGTTCCACGCCGTGCCGTCCCATCGTGCGACACGGATGATGCTGGTCGGACCCGAGGCGGTGAATCGTCCAGCGGCCGCGACATCGCCGTTGGACATGGCTGCGAGCGCAAGGACAATTTCAGAGTTGGCGGTGACGCCCAGGCCCTGGCCGAGGGCCGTCCACGTGGAGCCGTTGAATCGTGCCACGCGGACTGCAGCGGTGCCTGAAGGGGTGTTCCTGAATGTGCCGCCTACTACGTATTCTCCGTTGGGGAGGGGAAGGATGGCCGAGACAGATCCGCTGAACCCGGGTTCAGTGCTATTCCAGGCCGTTCCGTTCCACCGCGCGATGTTGTTCGCACCGACGCCCCCCGCGAGGGCAAAGGAACCGCCGGCGAGCACGTCGCCCGAGGGCATGGTGAGGACCGCCAATGCCCCTTCCGAACTCGTCACTCCAAGCCCTGTCGTCAGGGAGTTCCAAGCGGCGCCGTCCCATCGTGCGATTGCCTTGCGGCTGATTCCTCCCGCCGAGGTAAACAGCCCCCCGACAACCAGGTTGCCGTTGCTGAGCTGAGCAATCCCGCGGACTTGGCCGCCCGCTGCGCCCGCACCGAGGGGTGACCATGTCGTGCCATTCCCTACCGCCACGTTGTTGGCGAGCGTGCCGCCGATATTCGTGAAGACACCGCCCACCGCAACGTTGCCGCCGGAGAGCGCGAGGATGGTGAAGATTGTGTTTGTGTTCGTTACGGAGTTCATGGATGACCACGCGGAGCCGTTCCAGCGTGCAATTCCACGGGAGCTGACGCCACCGGCGGTGGAAAATGCACCGCCTACGGCGAGGTCGCCGGTGGACATCACGGCGAGCGCGTACACCACGGTGTTGGTCCCGGTCGCGAGGGGAGACCAGGCGGAACCATCCCAGCGGGCGATGTTGGACGCGGAGACTCCACCCGCGGTAGTAAACAGCCCGCCCGCGATCACGTCACCGTTCGACATGACGGCGAGCGCATTGACATCGCCGTTCATGCCGGTGCCCATGGGCTGCCACACGGAGCCGTTCCAGCGGGCGACGTGGTTGACGACGGTTGCGCCCGAGAGCGTGAACGTGCCGCCCGCGACAAGTTCGCCATTGGGCAGCCCGACAAGCGCATTGACGCCGCCGTCGCTGGGGCCGGGGACGAACCCGGCGCCGAGCGCCGCCCATTGACCGGTGGCGGGGTCGTAGGAAGCGACGCGGGAGGCGACACCCACTGTGCCCGCGGCATTGATGCGACCACCAACGGCGACGATCGGTGGGTTGGGGCCCGGGCCGTCTGGGTCCCATATGCACATGGCCTGCACCATGCCGTCGGCGCCGGAAAGTCCTGCGCCGGGGAGCCATTGGGGGTCGCACTGGGCGCGCGCATTGGGCGCGGAGAGGATCGTGCTGACAAGTACTGCGCACACCGAGTGAGTTCGTGTGGTGGTGCGATGCATGGCCGGTGCCTCCATTGGGAAGTCGCGAAAGTGCTGCGTGTTCCAGGTAAAAGCGGGGTTCCTGGGCGCAGCACGACACGAAATTGCTGCGTTATCGGCTGTGCCGCAGAGGGCAGTCCTGGGCTCCAAGGCCTTGCTCCCGTCCCAACACGCTCACTCTCGTCCTTCGCGGAATGGGATTCAAAGGCCAGCCTCAATCCCTTCCACAAAGATGTGGAGGATGAGCATGTGCAGTTCCTGGATGCGGTCGCTGGTGGAGCCTGGGACGGTGATGGGCGTGTCGCACGCGCCGGATTGGCCCAGTTGCCCGCCGCCCTTGCCCAGGAGCGCGATGGTGCGGACCCCTTTGGCTTTCGCCGCGGCGGCGGCCTTGACGCAGTTTGGAGAGTTGCCGCTGGTGGAGAGGATGATGAGCACGTCGCCTGACTGCCCTATCGCCTCGACCCAGCGGGAGAAGACGAACTCAAAGCCGTAGTCGTTGGCGACGCAGGTAAGGTGGCCCGGGTCGTTGCAGGCGAGGGCGGGGATTGGGCGGCGGTCGGCGCGGAAGCGGCCGGTCAATTCTTCCGCGAAGTGGGCGGCATCGCACATGCTGCCGCCGTTGCCGACGATGAGGATCTTGTGGCCATCGCGGATGCAGCTGGAGAGCGCGGCGATGGCGGTGTCGATCCGTGCGAGGGTTTGGGCATCGGCGAGCAGGGTTCCGAGCGCACGCTGGCCTTCGGCGAGCGAATCTCGGCATGAAAACGCGCGGTGCGTGGAGGGCGAGCGGTCGCTCATGTACCCTCCTGCGGTGTATCCACATGAGGCGCCGCCGGTGGGTCGTCGGGTGTCTCTTCTTTTGGCGGCAGGGTTGCCCGCCACTTCGCGTCGAGATCGGCAAAGGGCATACCGAGCACGTCGGTGGTCGCCTGGTCGAGCGACGCGCCCTGGGACATCGCCCGCATCCACGCGTTGCGCTTGACTGGCGTGAACGTGTCGGTGATGTACGCGAGCATCGCGTGGCCCTGCGTGTAGACCCGGCCCATGAGTTTGTCGGGGACCTTCTCAAAGTCCGCGAGGTCGTCCCACGCGGCAAGGGTGCCTGCTTTCGACCAGCGTTCGACGCCGGCCATTGCGCGTTCGCGGGCCTTTTCGCTCACCTGCTCGGTCATGAGGTCCGCGACACCCTCCAATATCCACCACGGCATGTCGTTGGACTTTGGCCCGAGTTCGAACGTGGCGCAGTGGCCGTATTCGTGCGCGAGCAGCGAGCGGAAGCGAGCGGGGGTGGGGGCACTGCGTCCGGGGAGGATCTTGAGCGGTTCACCCGGCTCGTTCCACCCCGACAGCCCGTCCTCGTACGACAGGCAGATGGACTGTTGCAGGTGCCTCATGCTCGCGTAGAGTTTGATCGTCTTGGTGCGTTTGGGGAAGTCTGTGGCGTTCAGCTCAAACGCTGCCTCGACCCCTGCGCGGACGCTGGTGAACGCCTCTGTTGCTGCTGCGGCTGCATCGTCCAGTCCCTCGTCGAACAGCACCAGCACGCCCGGCTGCTCGTGCTTGTGCCACTTTTCGCCGGCGTACTTCCATGAGCCGCTCATTTTTTCGAACTGCGCGGGGAAGGAAACGGTGCGCTCCTTAGCCTCCTTGCCCTCTTCGCCCTGTGTCTGCGTCCATGTCCAGGTGATGGTCGCGGATGCGGAGCCGTTGTGCACTTCCAGGGTGGCAGGGTCAAGCGTGATGGAGAGTTCCTTCGTTGCTTTGCCCGGTTTGGCGAAGTCTTTGGCGAAGTAGGTCTGCTCGGCGAGGTATTCCGTGTCGGCGTGGGAGACGTGGGCGAGGTAGCCTTCGACGTCCTGCGCCAGCACAGCGCTCTTCATCCCGGCGAAGAGTGCTCCGAGGTCACGCTGGACGTCGGCGGCGGACGCGCCCTCTGCAGCCTGGGGGAACGCGGATGCAGAGGAGGCCGGGACGAGTGCGAACAACGCGGCGCAGATCAGGGCACGGGTGGTGCGCATCGTCCAGTGTAATCCGGCCCGCACGCGTACGTACGGGGCATCATTCCTCGTCAAACCCGGAATCCACCAACGCCTTGAGGGCGGCGGCGGCCTTGGATGAGTCGGCGCCCTCGCAGGTGATTTCCAGCACGCTCCCCTGGCTGGCGGCGAGCATCATGACCTCCATGATGGACTTGCCGTTCACCTCGGTGTCGTCCTTTTTCACGCGCACCTCGCAGGAGAACGTCGCGGCCATGTCGACGAACGACATCGCGGGCCGGGCGTGCAGGCCCAGGCGGTTGATGACGGTGGCATGGACGGTCGTGGTGGGCATCTCGTGGTTTGCGGCTTACACCAGGTGTGCATCTTCTGTCGTGGCGAGCAGAGCGCGCACCTGCTGTTCGCTGGAAGCGGCGCGGAGCGCGCGGCGGAACGCTTCCTTGCTGACGTGGTGCCGGAAGATCGCGTCCATCGCGGAAAGGTGATCCTCGGGGCGGTCGTCGGGGCTCACGAGCAGGAAGACGCAGTAGACGGGTTGGCGGTCGAGCGAAGAAAAGTCCAGGCCGCGAGAAGAAACGCCGATCGCGGCGGCCATTCTTGTAATTCCCGCGTGCTTGGCGTGCGGCACGGCGACGCCGCAGCCAAAGCCGGTAGACGCCTTGTTCTCGCGGTCGATCACGCGTTTGGCAACTTCTTTTTCCAGCGGCGCAGGTATCGCGCCGGTGTGGGCCAGGGCCGCGACGAGTTCGCGGACGGCGCCCTCACGGTCGCCGGACGCGAGCGGCACGATGATTCCACCGGGCGGGATGATGTCGGCGAGTCTGAACATGGGGCGTCGTGCGCGCTGGGTGGGGCGACGTGGTGCCTGGGGTCAACGCTTCTTGACTTGTTCCTTGAATTCACGGAGGTGACGTTCCCCCTTTTCGCACACGACATCCACCGCGGCGTAGGGGTCCTTGGCGGTGGCGTGGGAGACAAAGTCCTTGTGACCGACCACGTTCAGCACAAGCTCGGCGGTGTAGTCTGTCGTGTGGTGCCCGTTGGCCTTGGAGATTGTCACGGTGATCGACTGAAGACCGTCAAAGTACTTGGGGAGTTTGGCAGCCTTGGTGTCGGCGTATTGACGGATGGCATCCGTCACTTCCACATTGCGTCCGACGATGTCGATGCGCATGGCACTTCCTTGATGAAGGGGAGGAAAGGAGTCCGAACACAATCCGACCTCGCGTCGGTGCGAGGCACGGCAAATCATGATACGGAGCCAGCGGCAGAGGACGCAAGACGGGCGGCTGCGGCGTTCAAAAACGAACCGGGACGCACCCAAAGGGCCGCGTCCCGCATCGTCCGGCAGCACCGGATTCACTAAATGGGCCCGAGCAGAGTCGAACTGCTGACCTCACCCTTATCAGGGGTGCGCTCTAGCCAACTGAGCTACGAGCCCGCTGAGATGTGGGGCGAGTATAGCCCTCCCTGCATATGCCGGACGATGGGGTGTGCCAAGCGGTCCTCCCCGATCGAGGCCATTAGAACACGAAGGTCGCCTGGAAACGGAGGTAGGTCTGTTCCTCGCTGGAAGCGAGCAACCCGTTGTTGGCGTTGGCGCTGACAACGGACGACGACGCAGCTTGGTCGTCCAGCCCGATGGTGAGGTCCGCTGTCAGTTTCAGGGCCGCACTCTCCGGGAAGACATAGTGAGAAACGCCCACGGTGAGCTCGCGGAAGTCCTCGCCGGCAGCCCGGTCGCTGTCGGGCAGGATGTGGCTGAACCGGGCGAAGACCTCGGTCTGGTCGGTGACGAAGTAGCCGCCCTGGATCATCCAGCCCATGTCGTTGAAGTCGGTGCCCGCCGCGGTTTCCACGCTGCGGCCCACGAACGCGGCGTAGACACTCCAGCCGTCGCCCTTGGCTGCGGCGTCGAGCGTGTACGTGAAGTTGGAGGCGTCTGTGGTGCCGCCGGTCTCGCCCCCGTCCTGATAGTGGAGGGCCGCACCGGCCATACCGGAGTATGGCTTGCCGCGCCAGCCGGCAAAGTTATCGAAGCGTTTGAAGTCTTCGCCTTCCCACAGGAACTCGCCGCGGGCGGTGGCGCCGAAGTCGTTGGCCTCGGAGTCGAAGGACGTGTTCAGCTGGTTGATGCCGTCGCTCACCATGCCCATGAAGCGGAACTGCTTGTCGGTGTAGGTGGCGTCGATGCCCTGGCTGCGTGCACCAGTGAACACGCTGTTGAGCGTGGAACGCTCAACGGCGAGCTGGTCGGTGTCTGCAACGAGTTCCTCCTTCAGGATGGGCAGTTTGAACTGGCCGCCGCGGAAACGCCACGCGCCGTCCTTGTACGCGACGAAGGTGTCGGCGGGCTTGAAAGTGGAATCGGACTGCATGTCCACGTCCACCTTGAAACCCCACTGCTTGTTGAAGTCCCCGGAGAAAATCACGCGGACACGGCGGAACAGGAAGCCCTCCGTGAAGTCCTGGTTCTCGCCCGCGTTGTCGCGGAAGTTGTCGTACTGCCGGAACTGCGCGAACCCGCCGAGGTTCAGGCGGGTATCACCCTGGGACATGAAGAAGCCCTTGGCGTCGTGCCCGGCCGCGCCAGCGGCATCGTCAGCAAGGAGCGGGGAGGTGGCGGCGGCGAGAACGAGAATGGCGGGGGTCAGGAGTGGGCGCATCGTGGAGTTTCTTTCGTATTGGTGAAAGGGGAAGTGGCTGGCGGGGGAGTCTAACGGAACGTGTTCTGTTCCATCAAGGTACATCGGGGGTGGGTGTTCGGGCCGACTTGCGTAAGTGCCACTCTAACGCACTGTTATGGTTGTGCGAATAATTTGTTAAGGCGTGGCCTTTCTACGCTTCCTGTGAGTGTGGACAAAAATCCTCTTCGCCTGATACGCGAAGTTTCCACGGGCGTACCTCTCCTGCTATTGGCTTGCGTCAGGAGGTTCGGATGCGGTGTGCAGGGTACTTGGTCGCTTCGGTCGTTCTTCTGGGAGTGGGGTTGCCTTTGGGCGTTTCGTGCGCGTCGCGTCAGGCGTCACAGGAGCGAACCGTGGCGCATGTCGATCCTCCTGCGGTGACCGATGACAAGCCGCGGGACTATCCGGGCTTGCACAATGTCGTTACGTACCACGACGGGTACTACTCCGGCAGCGTGCCGGAGGGCGGGGCCGGCTTTGACACGCTCGCCGGGATGGGGGTCAAAACCATCATCAGCGTGGACGGCGCCGAGCCAGATGTCAAGGAAGCACGCCGTCACGGGATGCGGTACATCCACCTGCCGATCGCGTACAACGGCTTTGACAACGAGCGCAAGGTGGAACTGGTGCGTGCCACGCGCGACGCGATCGCGCAGGGGCCCGTGTACATCCACTGCCACCACGGCAAGCACAGGAGCGCAGGAGCGGCCGGGACGGTGGTCGCGAGCCTGGGCTGGGCGACGCCCGACGAGATGGTCTCACGGATGAAAGTGTCAGGGACAGCGCCCAGCTACAAGGGTTTGTACGCGTGCACCGCAGACGCGCGGGTGTTGACGGAAGTGGAGATCAACGCTGCGCCGGCCAACTTCCCGTCCGTGTCCCCGCCCAAGGGCTTTGTGAAGCTCATGGTGGAGGTCGACGAGCACGTTGAGCACCTCAAGGCCATTGAAAAGGCCGGTTGGAAGGCACCGGCGGACCATCCCGACCTTGTGCCGGTCGCCGAGGCGGCTCGGTTGGGTGACCTGCTCCGTTTGTGCGCGACGGGCGAGCGTGCGAAGCGTCACGTGGCGGACTTTGCTCAAGAACTCCAGGCCGGGAGCGTGCAGGCGCAGGCAATGGAAGACCGCCTCGCGGACGCATCGCTGGACACTGCCGCGCTCTCGGCACGGTTTGCCGAGCTCAACGCGTGCTGCAAGTCCTGCCACGCGAAGTACCGCGATTGAGCGCCGTACCCCGGCGGAACGATGCGACTACTTCCGCTCGGGCCGCTTCGCCTCTCGGCTCAGCTCCCGCTTCACAGTCCCGCCTTCGCGCACCGTGGTGCCGCTCCGCTGAACCTCACCACCCCGGGGGCCCTGCGAGACACCCTCACGCTTGACGGTGTTGGCTTCCTTCGACCAAGTATCGGTCGACATGACGACGCGGCCGCTGGGTCCCGTGGTAGACCCTGTGCGGACCAGGGTTTGGGTGTCCGCATCGCGTGTGCGCTGAGACTGGGAGGCAACGGTCTTGCCGTCGGGCAGGGTGTGGGTCGATTCACGCGTCACCGTGCCGTTCTCGCGTGTCATAGTGGCCTCTACCGTTGACGTCTTCCCGTTGGGGCCTGTGACTTCACCGCTGCGCGTGACCGTGTTGCCGTCGCGGGTCCACGTGTCGTCGGACATCACGATCCTGCCGTCCGGGAGCGTTCTGGTCGCGTCGCGGGTCACAGTGTCGCCCTCGCGCGTCAGCGTGGCTTCAACCGTTGACACCCTTCCGTCGGGCGCGGTCACCTCACCCTGGCGGGTGACGGTGTTCCCCTCACGGGTCCACGTGTCGGACATCTCTACAGCGCCGCCGCCAGCGAGCGTGGTAGACCGCTCGCGAGACGCAGTGTTCCCGTCACGTGTCCTGGTCGCCGTCGTGGAGGTTGGCCTCTGGTCCCAGCCGCGGAACACCGGCAGGACGCGGAATCGCCCATCACCTCTTTGCACTCCCGGCGCGGTGGGCCCGGCGGCCGGGGCAGGCGCCGAGGGGGCGGCCTTTGCAACATCTGCTTCACCTGTGCTCGCAGGAACCTCGTCCGCGAGCACGGCGCTGGTGCCGGCGAACATGACAAGCAGGAAGGCGATGGACCGAGAACCGCTGCGCATGAGAACCTCCTTGACGCTACCAAGGTGCGAAACACCGCGCGGGATCGCAACTGCTTGCAGGAGGAAGAATCGCGTGTGCGCAGCATCCGCGCGTCGCATGCGGAACGGGTTCCCTGGATGTACGGGCGATAATGCCGTGTGCGATATCACGCCGCAGCATCCGGGGCAGGCCGGGCTGGTCAAGAAGACAGGGGCACTTAGTGCGAGGCCTCGGTGACGCGCAGGACTTCCTGCACGGTGGTGACTCCCTTGGCGACCTTGCGCATGCCGTCGGCCCGCAGGGTGACCATGCCGCGCTCGATGCACAGGCGTCGGAACTCGGCGACGTTGGGATTGCGGGCGATGACATCGCGGAGCTGGTCGTCCACCACGAGCATTTCGTAGATGCCTACGCGGCCCGAGTAGCCCGTCTTGCGGCACTTCTCGCACCCGCGGGCCGCCCACACCTCGTCGGCGGCGAAGCCCTGCATCGTGAGGTACTCGGCCATCTCCTCGCTGGGCTTCTCCATCGCTTTGCACGAGGTGCACAGGCGCCGGATGAGGCGCTGGGCGAGCACGGCGTTGACCGCGGCGCCGATGAGGAACGGCTCAAGGCCGATGTTGATGAGCCGCGTGATCGACGCGGGGGCGTCGTTGGTGTGCAGGGTGCTGAGCACCAGGTGGCCGGTGAGCGCGGCCTGCACGGCTGTGTGGGCCGTCTCGTGGTCGCGGATTTCGCCCAGCAGGATGACGTCGGGGTCCTGGCGAAGCAGGGCGCGGAGGGCCATCGCGAAGGTCATGCCGATCTTCTCGTGCACCTGCGTCTGCGTGATTCCCTCGAGGGTGTATTCCACCGGGTCCTCGACCGTGGACACGTTCATGGCGTTCTTGTCGATGCTGCGGAGCGACGCGTACAGCGTGGTCGTCTTGCCGCTGCCGGTGGGGCCCGTCACGAGCACGATGCCGTGGGGCGCGTCGACCTGCTTCTTCCAGATGGTGAGCGTGTCCTCGTCGAAGCCCAGCTGGTCCAGCTCGACAGAGATGCTCTTGTCGTTCAGGATGCGCATGACGGTCTTCTCACCGCCCGAGCACGGGAGCGTGCTCACGCGGAGATCGACCTTGCGGCCAAGAACGCTCGCGCGGATGCGCCCGTCCTGCGGCATGCGGCGCTCGTCGATCGCGAGGTTCGCCATGATCTTGATGCGGCTGGTGAGCGCGGCCCCCATGCTGGCCGGCGGGTTCAGCACCTCGTAGAGCTCGCCGTCGATGCGGAATCGGACCTTGAGCTTCTTCTCGCTCGGTTCGATGTGGATATCGCTCGCCCCCTGCTGCAGGGCGAGCTGGATGATGTGGTTGACGTAGCGGATGACCGGGCTTTCCTTGGCCTCCTTGCCGAGGTCGACGCCCTGGTCTTCGGTCTTCTCGACCTGGACGTCACCCTCCTCGACCTCCGCGAGGATGTCGTTGACGTCGTTGGTCTGCTCCTGCTGGCCGTCCACCTTCTCGCCCATGATCTCCAGCGCGCCCTTGATGTCGAAGGCGGTGGTGAGCACGAGCTTCACGCCCTGGCACTGGAGGCGCGAGCGGACGGCGTCGAGCAGGAAGACATTGTCCGGCTGGGTCGTCGCCACCACCACGCGCGAACCCTCGGTGCGCAGCGGGATGACCATGTTCTGCTTGCAGAACTGCGTGGTGAGGCGCTGCATGAGGCGCCCGTCGAACCCGCCGTCGAGCCCCTTCTCCATGCTGATACGCTCGAAGGGCAGCCCGTTCACTTCCGCGACGATGGACTGCAGCGCCCCCTCGTCGATGCCCTGCTCCTGCAGCACGTCCACGAGCTTACGTCCGGGCGACGCCTTGACCACGCTCCGGGCGGTCTCGAGCTTGTCCGCGGCGATCACGTTCCGGGAGAGGAGCATCGCCTCGAGCTCGTCCGTGTTCGGGGGCTCGGCGTTGGCGTCGGCGCGGTAGACGTCCGCCACGGCGGGGCCCACCGTCGGCGCGATCGAGGCCGACCCGCGACCGGCCGGGTCGGTGGTCTGCTGCGTCTTCGCGAGCGCGCCCTGGTGCGCGGGCACGTTCGGCAGGGGGGAGAAGGCGTCGACCGCCTTGTCGATGGTGTGCTTACGCGCGGGGGCCTGCTTGGCGGCATCGCCCACGCCCAGCTCGCTCAGGATGTCGTCGATGTTGTACTTCGCCACGTGCCTCTCCCTCCGCGCGTGCCCGCGCGGGCGATCAGTGCTTGCCGGTCTTCTTGGGCGGGTCGCCGAAGGTCTGCATCGTGAGGTTGAAGCGGTAGCCCTCGGCCTCCAGGGTCACACCACGCCCCTCGATCGCGACCACGGTGAACTCACCGACCTTGCCGTTGAGGCCCACGGTCTCCTCGTTGATGCGGGCGAGCGGCACCCGTCCGCCCATGACCGTGTGGAGCTCGAGCTTCGCCACTTCGTTCATGAGGACGGCCTTGCGGGCGGCCTTGGTGCGGTCGTCGCGCTGTTCGGGCGTCTCGTTGACGGGCGCGTGCTGGGGCGTCATCGTGACCCGCGTATCGGTCCGCGTGCCGGTGTCCCGCGCCAGGAACGGGCTGTGGCCCCAGTCTTCCAGCGGCACGTCCAGCGGGCGGTTGAACCGCGCCAGGTCCGCCATGATGCGGTCGTAGGCCGCGGTCCTGTCCGCGTCTTCCTTGTACGTGCTTTCCGCGGAGACCTTCTCGAAGTTGATGCCCGAGCGGGTTCCGTAGGCGCGCATGCCCATAAGCACGCCCGCCGAGAGGGCGAGGATGACCGTGCCCACGATGAGCTGCGAAGGGGCGGATCGCTTCGCGCCGCCCGAATCGAGCATCACGGGAGCGCTGGCGTTGGCGTCGGGGCTGAGCTGAGGGTTGGTGGTCGGCATGGGTGCTGGCTCCGTGTGCTTAGTTCGCCTGCGAGACCTTGGTGGCGGCGTCGTCCATGAAGTAGATGGAGAGGCTGAAGGAGACCTTCACCTCGGCGCCGTCCTTGTTGTGCTCGGTGA
Source organism: uncultured Phycisphaerales bacterium (assembly GCA_937858155.1). Taxonomy (GTDB): domain Bacteria; phylum Planctomycetota; class Phycisphaerae; order Phycisphaerales; family UBA1924; genus BJHL01. The sequence goes on from CALLYM010000160.1 coordinate 27,605, forward strand.
CCTTCATGTTGTGGATGCGGGTGATGCGCTCCATCTTCTCAACGCGCGAGAGGAAGTTGCGGAAACCCGTGAAGGTGCCCGTCGTCTCCATCTCAAGGGGCTGCTCCATGTACAGCCCGGCGGGCACCGCCTTGGCCGACTTGATGGAGGGCGGCTGCAGGCCGCTCTCGACCGCGGTGTCGGACACCTGGCGGACGATCGCGTCGATTTCCTTGTTCGTGGGCAGACGCGCCTCGATCTTGCGGATGCTCTCCGCGATCTCCTGGTTTGCACGCTCAAGGTCGGCGTTGCGCGCCGTCTCCTCCTTGAGCTTGGCGAGCAGGCCCTCGCGGTGCGTGATCTCGTCCTTGAGGTGCTTCACCTCCGCGTTCATCGGGCGGAAGACCAGGAAGTAGGCCGCCACCGGCAGGCCCACGACGACGAGGGCGACCGAGGCGCCCAGTGCTCCGTAGTGACGCATGGCTTAGTTCCCGCCTTTCGTGATGTCCGTGACTTCCAGCTGCCCATCGCCCTCGGCGTTGCTGAACGGGCCCGACTCGGGGGCCATCGCGTGCCCGTCGCCGGACTGCATGGCCTTGACGGTCGCCGTGCGCTGGTCCACCAGCGCCTGGAGGCTCGACGCGAGGGCCTTCTGGTCCACGTCCGTGCGGAGCGTGGCGACGACCTCGTACTTGCGCAGGATCGTGTCCTGGAACTTCTCATCCTTGATGTACGTCAGCTCGACGCCGCTGAGCACCGGGCTCTGCTTGAGGCTGGCGATGTAGTCCGCGACGTCGTTGTTGTCGAGCGCGGTGCCGGTGACGGTGAGGGCGTAGCTGAACGTCGGTGCCGTGATCTTGGGCTTCTCGGGGGCTTCGTCCTTGCCGCCCTTGCCCTTGGACTTGGCCACGGTGCCCGAGAGCGTCTTGACCTTGGGGGCGGACGCGGGCTTGATGTCGTTGCGGGTGCCCTTGAGGTCCAGGGCGTCGATGCGCATGGTCATGGGCATGCGGAAGTCCAGCTCGCCCAGCACGGCCCAGCGGGGCACACGCTCCACGAGGGACGCGGTGATCTGCGCCTTCTCCATCATCTCAGCGCGCTGGGCACGGAGGGTGTCCAGCTGCGTGAGCTTCTTCTTTTCCGCCTCGCACGCCACGGTCACCTCGGTGTAGCGGGCCTTGAGGCCGCGCCACTGGATGTGCGTGACGACGAACGCGCCGACCGTCGCGCCCATCACCATCACGAACAGGCAGCACGTGATGATGTTGTTGCGGAACGCGGCCTTGCGGGCGATGTAGTCGCCCGGCAGGAACGACGCCTGGGAGGGCGTTGCGCTGGACTTACCTGAGGGAAGCAGGGGCACGGGTTGCTCCTTGGAAGGGGGAATCTGGTCTTACAGGTCGGTCGGCGCGAGGCAGAGGCCCAGGGCCACCGCCCAGCCGGGCTGGGGCTGCTTGAGGTCGATGCCCAGGACAGACTCGTTCCCCGTGCGGGCCACACGGGCGAGAGGGTCGGCGATCTGCGCAGAAAGCTTCAGGACGCGGGCGATGTGCTGCGTCAGCCCGCGGTGGCGCGACTCGCCGCCCACGAAGATGATGCGGTCCACCCGCTGCCCGGGGAACTGCGACGCGTGGTAGCGCAGGCACAGGCGCACCTCGTCGGTGATGATCTCGAGCGGCTCAAGCAGGTTGGCGCCCTCGGGCGCAACCGCCACCGTCGGTTGACGCGTGATGTCGTCCGTCAGGCCGGGCACGGGCTGTGCCGTGCGCCGGTCCACCTCGGGGTCGGCCGGCGCCGCGGGCGCGGGCGGCGAGGCGGCAAAGAGCTTCTCCGTCTCCTTGTCGAGCGCCAGGCGCATCTCGCGGGCCGTCACTTCGTCGCAGTTGAGCTGCTTGGCGATCGCGGCGTCCAGGTGGCGTCCACCCACGTCGATCATCCGCGCGAACACCAGGGTCCGCCCGTGGGTGATCATGACCTTGGTCGTGCTCGCGCCGATGTCCAGGTACAGCGTGTTGGCCTTGTTGTCCTCGAGCCGCCGGTGGATGTCGTCGAACGCGCGGACCGTGCACATGAACTCGCTCTGGATGCCCACGGGCTCCAGCTTCGCGTCCACGAGGGTTTCCATGAGGCGGTCCACCACGGGGCGCTCGACGGCGATCAGCACGACGTCCACCTTGTTGTTCGACTTGTCGTGGTTGCTCACCTCGATGAAGCGGTATACCAGGCTCTCGGGGTCCACGCCCAGCTGCTGGGGGATGGCCGCCGCGACCAGCTGCGCCAGCGGCACGCCCTCCTGGCGGGGGAACTGCAGGTGCTTGCAGGTTGTCTGCCACGCGGGGATCGAGCACACCGCGCGCTTGCCCTTGAAGCCGCCCTTCTTCACGAGCTTGGGGAGGGCCGACAGCTGGAATTCCATCCGGCGCTTGTTGTCGCCGATCAGCGCCTGGGGCGTCTCGAGGCTGACGATCGCCTGAAGCACCGGGGGCTGCCCGGCGTTGACCTGCAGCACCTTGAGCGCGCCGGTGCCAAAGTCAATGGCGATGGGCATCCCCATCGTGCTGCCCAGGCCAAGGTTCGTACCCATCCGCTCCGACAGCTTTTCGGCAAGCTTGGTGAGCCCACCGCCCGCGTTCGCCGGCGCCGTGGGGGCCTGCTTCTGCTTCGTCAGATTGAGGAAGGGCAGTCCCATCGGTGCTGGCGCTCCATGCCGACGCCTCCCCCGCCCCACGGGGGACCGGCGCGACTGGAGGTGTGCATCGGCGCTCCGCGCGGTGCGGTTCAGCCCGTCAGGACCAACCTTTTCAGAAGACCTTGCCAAAGTTGCGCGGACGGCATCCCCGGACTTCGCCCGAGATTCTGAACGCCAACTTCAGGCGATAACTGCGCGCACGATATCGGACAGTCGGTTGACGGCCCCCCTGATGTCCCACTGCTGGGCCGACCGTTCGCCTGTCAGATTACTGATGGTGCGGACCTCGCAGAAGGGCACCCCTCGCCGGCGTGCCACGAGCGCGAGAGCCGCCCCCTCCATGGTTTCAGCCATCCCACCCGTACGGTCGGCGATGTCCTGGGCGAGGGCATTGGTGCCCGAGCAGGTTGAGACGGTGGCGATTACTCCAACAGCATCGGAAAAGCTGCGAAAAACATGCTGAAGATCAGGGTGCGTCGGTATGACTTCCATCTGGCCAAGCGATGGGTCGATTGGAAAGCCCATTTTTGTAAGGTTTTGAAACTCATGTGCGGTCTGAAGGCCTTCGTCGCCGAAGGCACACCCGGCGGCAGTCATAGCCTGACCCACCCGCAGGGGTGAGGCGTTTGGCAAGGCCCCTGCAATACCAAGATTCACTATCGCGCCGTATGGGTGGCCATCTACCAGAACGCCTGCCAGCGATCCGGCGGCGTTCGCCTTACTCACACCTGTATGGAGGAGATGAATCCGGGGGCCACCTTGGACCACCCCCCAGAGTGCCGGCACAGGGGTATCGGGCGTCCCGAGCCCTGCCAAGACCCCCCGAATCTCCACCGGGGCGGCGACAGCAAGGAGCAAAGTTCGTGTTCCAAGGAGTTTGGAGAGCAACGGATGCACGCGAGCATCGTACAAGGGTGGCCAGCCCCGGTGGGGTGGTTTGTGGTATTGGGTGGGTATGACGCAAGGAAGACGCAATGACGACGCCGGCGCAATCGGGGGCAGGGGCAGGGCGGTGGTGGCTGCGCGGGGGCATCGCGCTCGCCGTGGTCTGCCTTGCGGGAGGCGTCGTGGCGCTCGGCGCGGGGGCGGCGGACGAGTCGAAGGCCTCCGGCACGCCGGGCCCCAAGCCCGCGGCGAAGTCCGGGCAGAGTCTGACGAGCGATCTGGGCGTCTCGAAGCGTCAGGCCTTTGACATCACCACGACCGCGAACGGCGACCTGCAGGCCAAGAACCAGATCGAACTCCGCAGCAAGCTGGACCGCGACAGCACTATCCAGTTCATCATCCCCGAGGGCACGCGCGTCAAGAAGGATGATCTGCTGGTGCAGCTCAACAGCGAGCAGGTGCAGCAGCAGATCGACGAGCAGGAGCCGCGCCTGACCAGCCAGCGCGCGGCGCTGGTGGCGGCGCAGACACAGTACACGATCCAGGAGAACGACAACGCGCAGGCCCTGAGCCGCGCGTTGCTGGACAAGGAACTGGCGGAGCTGCAGCTGCGCCAGTGGCGGGAGGGTGACGTTGTCAAGAAGCGCCAGGACCTTGGGCTCAAGATCGACACGGCGGACCTGGAGCTGGGGCGTCTCGCCGACCGCCTGACGCGGAGCGAGGACCTGTTCGCCGAGGGGTTCCTCTCCAAGGACGAGCGTGACCGCGACGAGGTGTCGTACATCCAGGCGATCGCGACGTACAAGCAGGCGCTGCTCGACAAGGATACGTACGAGACGTACGAGTTCGTGCGTGAGGAACGCGAGAAGATGAGCAGCGTGGACCAGAAGACGGCCGAGGTCGAGCGCGTCAAGCTCAACAACACCAACCAGTTGACCAACCGCAAGGCGGAGCTGGACAACCAGAAGCAGCAGGTGGACGCGATGGAGCGGCAGCTCGCCAAGTCGAAGGAGCAGCTGGCGTCGTGCACCATCAAGGCGCCGCAGGACGGGCTTGTGGTGTACTCCACGAGCGTGGAGGGCATGCGGTGGGGTCGGGGTGGGAACGACTCGGGGCTGCAGATCGGCACGCAGGTCTACCCCAACCAGCTCATCATCGCGCTGCCGGACACCAGCGAGATGGTCGCGACCGTGCGCGTGCACGAGTCCTTGGCCGGGCGCATCAAGCAGGGCCAGCGGGCCACGCTCAAGATTGACGCCGCGGGCGGGCAGGTCTTTGAGGGCATCGTCGACACGATCGGCGTGATGGCCGAGAGCGGCGGTTGGCGCGATCCCAACCTGCGTGAGTACTCGGTCAAGATCAATCTCGACACCAAGGCCGTGGAGGCGAACCTCAAGCCCGCCATGCGTGTCGAGGCCAGGGTCACACTCGACAAGGTCGAAGAGACGCTGACGATCCCCGTGCAGGCGCTGTTCAGCGAGGGTGCGGTCCAGTTTGTCTACCAGCCACAGGGCAAGCGGTTTATCCGGGTGCCCGTCCGCGTCGGGCGTCGCAGCGACACGCTCGCGGAGATCGTGTCAGGTGTGAATGACGGCGGCACCGTGCTGCTCCGCCAGCCGGGTGCTGGTGAGGTGATCAGCGGCGAGTGGAACAAGGAGCAGCTGGTTGCTGCGGGGTACCAGTTCAACGAGCAGGGTGAGGTGATCGCTGCTCGCGGGCAGGGTGGCCCGGGCGGCAGGGGGAAGCGTGGGGACAAGCCCGCCACCGTGAAGCGTGACGCCGGTGAAGCGCAGGTGACGGACGCAAAGCCGGAGTCAAAGCCGGATGCAACCACCCCGGCGGCTCCCGCGGCCGACTCCAAGTCCGCCGAGGGTGAAAAGAAGGACGAGCACGGGAAGTGAGCATTGTCCCCGCTGAGACAGTGCCGCCGGCGCAGCTATTCCACCCGTCATAGACCGACCCTGGCGTTCACCTGCGCTTGGATTCTGCTGGCATTGCGCACTCGCGTATGGCACCTTCTCCCCGCACGCCCCTTTGTGGGCGACGCGTGGAGGGCCGGCCATGACGCAGTCGAAGCGGACAATGGTGGTGTGGGTGCTGCTCGCCGGTGCGGGCGGTGCGACCACGCTGGGCCTGGCGGACGGCTCAGGCGCAGGGGCCTCGGCCAACGCGTATGCGTCGCTGCCCACGACCGTCACGCTGCACGCGGTGGTGCGGGACTTCAAGGCGAGGGGGGAGGCGGGCGGCCACGCGGACTTTGAGTCCTACTCGGGCTCACGGGCGACGGTGGGGCTGGTCGCGGAATCGCTGGACGCGGAGCACAAGCCCGTGTTGGCCAGCAGTGGCAGCGGGCGCCTGATCGGGGCGGAGTGGCAGGACAGCGTGGGACGCCCCATCCTGCCCTCCCTGTACAGCGCGGCGATGGGCGACACGGCCGGGCGGTATGAGAACACCAACAACCGCCAGATTACCAGCGCACAATCGTTCGCGTCGTGGTACCACGACACACCGGGTGTGAACGTTGCAATCCCGGTGGACCTGGTGCTCAACCGCCGCGCCGGCTCGCCCGTGTACGTGTTTGATTCCGCGAACGATGAGCCGTGGAAGACGCTGGGCGGCTTCTTCCCCATCAACGGTCAGGGCTACGGGAACTACGGGACGACGGGAAAGAACTTCCACTTCACCACCGAGATCGCCGCGGACTTTGTGTACGAGGCTGGCAAGGGTCACACGTTCAAGTTCTCCGGCGACGACGACGTGTGGGTGTTCATCGACGACCGTTTGGTGATGGACCTTGGTGGCCTGCACCCGCGCACGGAGCAGGTGCTCTCGCTGGACCGTTTGTCCTGGTTGCAGGAAGGGCACGCGTACAAGTTCCGCATCTTCCATGCGGAGCGGCACACGAGTCAGAGTAACTTCCGCATGGAAACGACGCTCCTCTTCCGCGCCCTTGACAAACCGGGTGTGACGGGGCAGTTTGACTGACAGCCTTCATCGACCGGCCGCCGCGCGCGGAAGCGCCCGGCGGCTTGGAACCCTCGAGTTCCACGCCCGGGTTGCCCTTGTTGGGCGCCCGGGCGTCGGTGTTTTTGGAATTTGAGGACGGGCGTCCGCGCCACGACCGCGTCGTCGCGGCATCCAACTATCACGCATGGCACCACCAATCCATCCTGGGGTTCGCATCGGGCATGTACACCTGAAAGTTGCGGACGTTGACCGCTCGCTCGCGTTCTACTGCGGTGTCCTGGGATTTGAACTGGTGCAGCGTCTGCCCCAGGCGGCGTTCATCAGTGCGGGGGGCTACCACCATCACATCGGACTCAATACGTGGACAAGCAGGGGCGGCTCGCCGCCTGCGCGGGGCACGACGGGGTTGTTCCACGCCGCGATTCTGTACCCAACCCGCGAAGCCCTCGCGGACGCGGTGCGGCGGGTGCTCGCGGCGAACATTCCGCTGGATGGTGCCGCCGACCACGGCGTGAGCGAAGCAATCTACCTGCACGACCCGGACGGTAACGGGCTGGAGCTGTACTGGGACAAGCCGGAAAAGGAGTGGCCGCGGGACGCCAAAGGCAACATAGAGATGTACACGCGGGAGTTGGATGTGGCGGGGTTGACGCGATTGGAATCGCACTAGGAGGCGCTCCGCGCCTTCGGATCGCGCGCTGTACCATGATGCTCATGGCGACCGTACCGCCCAAACTCTGCCTCATGCTCTCGGGCGGCGGGCGCACCGCGCTCAACATCCTCGACCACATCGAGCGCGGGGAGCTGAATGCGCATATCGCTCTGGTCATTTCCAGCGATGCAAGTGCCGCAGGTGCCCAGCGGTGCCGAGATCGCGGCCTCAGGGTGCTCGTGATCCCCGGCACGATTCCCTCGGACACGCTCGGACGCACCCTCCGCGAGCATCACGTCGATTGGATTGTGCTGGCCGGGTATCTCAAGCTTGTCCGGATCCCGGCTGAGTTCGCGGGACGCGTGATCAATATCCACCCGGCCCTCCTGCCCAAGTTCGGCGGCAAGGGGATGCATGGGCACCACGTGCACGAGGCCGTGATCGCGGCGGGAGAAAAGCAGTCCGGATGTACGGTCCATTTTTGCGATGACCGGTACGACACCGGCCCGATCATCCTGCAGATGACCTGCCCCGTTCTGCCGGGCGACACGCCCGATACGCTGGCGGCCCGCGTGTTTGAACTGGAAAAGAGGGCCTTTCCCGCGGCGTTGAAACAGGTCCTGGAGAAACCTGCCGGGCGTTCGAGCGAATAGAGATTAAGAGCGATCGGGACTCAGCAAAGGGAGCGATGTACCGGTGAGGACCCTTCGCGTACTCAATGTGTGTGTTGTGGTGCACGCGTGCGTTGTTGGGTTGGGTCACGCACAGCAGGACCCACCCAAACCATCAACGGCCAGCCAAGTGCCTGCCGCCAGACCATCCGAACCGCAGGACAAGCCCGAAGACTTCTTCAAACTCGCCGGCCAGGCATCACAGGCATTTTCCAAGGGTGACTACGCCTCGGCCGCGGGCTTCCTGGAGCGCCAGCTCGCTCTTCAGCCTGAGAACGGCGCTTGCTGGTACAACCTTGCTCTCGCACGGTCCAATCTGGACGATCAGGCAGGAGCGCTCGAAGCGTTGACGAACGCCGTCGAGCGAGGTTTTTCTGACCGCGCCCGAATTCTGCGCGAGCCCGAGTTCGTGAGGCTGCGTGAGCTGGACGGTTTCACGCGGATCCGCGATCGTTGGGACGAGGTTCTAGCCGCCGCGAACGATCGCGTGCTTTCGCAGTGCCGCCAAGAGTTTGGCGCCGACCTGCGGGAGGAGCGGGACGAAGAACTCCGCGCGGTGTTCCTCACTTCGGCGGACCCCACGCTCGTCGCGCGGGCGCGCGAAGAGCTTCACGGCGTACGCCGGCTTGCCGCGTCGATCTTCGGTCCTGACGAGCACGCCAAGGATGCGCCGTGGGTGGTCGTCGTGCTGCCCAACCGAAAGGGCTTTGAGAAGTGGGCGGGGCAGACCTACGGCGCCGGCGCCCGCGGCACATTCCAGCAGATCGGCGGTGCGTATGAGCATTCCCGCAAGCGGCTGGTCGCGATTGACCTGGGCGCCACGCTCCGGCACGAATTCTTCCACGTGCTGCAGTACCGCGAACTTGAGCGGCTCGGGCAGCAGCACCCCATCTGGATCATGGAGGGGCTGGCGAGTCTTGCAGAAGACCTGGAGTTCCCGCCCGCAGGGAGCCCGGACGTGCCCAAACCCCTGACATCGTGGCGTACCAACATCGCCCAGCGCACCGACCGAACCGGCACATACCTCACGATCGCGCAGATGGCCGCGATGGACCAGCAGAAGTTCTCCAGCGCCCGCCCGCTGGCCAATTACGCTGCGTCCCGCAACGTCTTCATGTACCTCTACTCGCAGCACAGGCTGGCAGACTGGTGGCGGACGTTCACCACCGATGTCGAGCACGGCCTGCGGGCTGACGAATCCGGTGTCGCCGCCATGGAGCACACGCTCGGTAAGCCCAGCAAGGAGATCGACAAGGACTCGCGCGTGTGGCTGCGCACGCTCTCGCCTGTTGCGGAGTCCATCGAACCGGGCATGGCGAGCCTGGGCGTGGAGGTGGAGGCGGGCCTGGGCGAGGGTCCGGTGGTCACGCGCGTGGTCCCGCGCCCCAAGGGCAACGTGCACCAGTCCGCGCCGGGCCTGCGCCCGGGCGACACGCTGCTCTCGATCGACGCCAAACCCACGCGGGACCTCGCGGAACTCGTGCGGGTGCTGGGGACATACAAGGCGGGTGATCAGGTGCTGCTGGAGGTTCGTCGCGGGCAGGCGATCAAAGAGTTCAGGGTGACGCTGGTCGCGAGGTGATCGCGATCCTCCTCCTATGGGGGAGGATCATTCGCGTCCCCATCCGCACTCCGGGCAGCCGCCGGCCAAGTTCCCTTTCAGGTCGTATGCGCATGTGGGGCACAGGCCCTTTGCGCGCCGACGCTTGCCGCGCAGCGCGATTGGAACGCTCAGCACACCCAGCCACGCCGCACCCCAGAACGCAGTGTCGGCGGCGAGCCCCAGCCAACGCGGGTAATAGCAGATTGCGTGCTCCCCTATTTCGCCGGTGCGAACCAGTCCATACGCGGCAGGCTCCGGCCAGGCATCAGGCAAGTCCAATCCATGGAAGCACCGCATTGGAAAGCCCTGCATGTACACGCGTGCCTCCAGGCCGATCATGCCATCAGCGATCTTCCCGTCAATCGTCTGGTGCCACGGCTGCAATTCGTGCTGTGAATCGACGACCTGCAATAGAAAAGACTTGCTCATGGACGGTGAGCGCACGGTCAGGGCAGTCGAGCCGACCGATGACCCCCGCATCAGGAGCGAATATTCAGCGGGCTGCCCAATCTCGCCAGTGGTCTCGTGGGAGGTGATGACCGTTGATTGGCCGTTCCTCGATGCAAGGTTGTAGATCGACACACTCATTCCACACGCCACCGATACAAACAACGATGTGACAAGTCCCAACCCCGCCGCCCACGGCAGCAGCCCCCACAGGCACCACCACCAGGCGTCGGGCGTGCCCTGCGTTCTCACTTTTCGACGATTGGCCTTCACTGCGGGCTCGCTTCATCTCCACTTCCGCGTGGGGGTGGTACGCCGGAAGCGCCGATCCGTTCCAGCCTCTCTGCGCCGGGGGCGCCCCCTCGCCTACCGCAATTCCTCCCCCAGCAGCCCGTGCAGCTGCTTGAGCTCCTCGCTCTTCCCCCGTGGCATCACCAGCGTTGCGTCCGCCGTCTGGACCACGATCACATCGTCCAGCCCCAAGAGCGCCAGCGTGTGGCCCTTGGCGGCGACTCCCAGCGAATTCCGACACCCGTGGATCACGACCGACCCCTCGCCTGCGCTGCGGTTTCCCTGCTTGTCCGCCGGCACCGTCTCCCCGAAACTGGGCCAGGAGCCAACGTCCAGCCACTGGACATCCATCTGCACGGTGCAAACCTGGAACTGCGTGCCCTTCTTGCCTGTCCGCTGGGCGTGCAGGGCTTCTTTCGCGGCCGGCTCGAGCACCGCATAGTCCACGCTGATCTTGGGCAGGTTGGGGTAGACCTCCGCGAGCACGCTCCTGAACTTCTTGGTGCCCCAGGCCTTCTGGATGGTCATGAGCCCTTCGTAACTCTCGGGCTCAAACTTCGCGAGCGCCTCGAGGAACGTCTGGGCCTTCCACACGAACATGCCGCTGTTCCACGCGAAGTCGCCGCTGGCGACGTACACCTCGGCGCGGGCTTTGTCCGGCTTCTCCACAAAGCGCGCGACGTGGTACGCGTGCTCCTTGACGCCGTCGACGCCGGGCTTTTTCCCTTCCTTCGCGTCGCGCACGGGCGTGCCGCGCTCGACGTAGCCGAAGCCGGTTGCTGCGTACGTGGGCTTGATCGAGAACGTGACGAACCGGCCGGGGTCGTTCTCCACCAGGCGGAAGCCAAGGTCCATGCGCTCCTGGAAGGCGTCGATGGGCTCGATGACGTGGTCGGCCGTCAGCACGGCGAAGATGGCGTCCTTGTCCTCCTTCGCGAGGATGGCGGCGGCGAAGCCGACGGCATTGACCGTGTCACGGGCCGCGGGCTCGCCCAGGACGTGCTCGTCGTCGTAGTCCGGCAGCAGGTCGCGCACGCTGCCGCGGTATTGTTCCGCGGTGCAGATGTAGCGGTTCTTCTGGTCGATGAGCTTGTCGAGGCGTGCGTCGGCGAGTTCTAGCAGTGCACGGGGCTTCTTGTCCCCCTCGCGCTTGATGAAGCGGAGGAGTTGTTTGGGCTGGCCCTTGCGGCTCATGGGCCACAGCCGCGTGCCCGCTCCCCCCGCCATGATCATCGCGTATCGCATAGGTCGCGGAGCGTAGTGGGGCCGGGCCGGGAAAGAAAAAACCCAGGGACGTGGGTCCCTGGGTTCTTGATTCATCGTCGGTTTCCGGTCTTACAGGCAGGGACCGCCGCTGAACTTGCTCAGCAGTGAGTCGATGTCCGTCGTGTCCGGGAAGAGCCCATCATTGTTGAAGTCGATGCCATCGCAGACGGGTCCGGCGTCACAGGTGAAGCGGAAGATGCGCAGGTCGTCGATGGCGGCCTCAACGATGCTGGCGCTGGTCGTGTCATCGGCCTTGAACCGCATCTTCATCTGGTTGGTGGCGGCGATGCCAACGCTGGAGAGCGTGCGGGAAACGAGCACCCAGGAATTCTGGGCGGTTGCCCCGACCGGGACGCTCTCGAAGGGCGTCCACGATGTGCCGTTGTTGTTGGAGATCTCGACCAGCCACGGGTCGGCGTAGGTCGCGGATCCGTTGTTGTTGTACCAGCGCTGGTACTGGATGGTCACGTCGCCCGAGCCCGTGAGATCGAACGTGGGGGTGTTGAGGTAGGTGTAGCCGGTGTCCACGTCGAAGGTGCCTACGGCGGCGCCGGCGTTGCCATCGGTGACCCAGCAGGCGACGCCGGGTGCGGGGGTGGTGTCGGCGCCGGGCTGTGCGGTGGTCGCCTGGGGCGCCATGCGGTTCCAGATGCCGGTGGTGGCGGTGTTGGGCCCGACGGTCCAGCCCGCGTCAGCTTCCATGTCCCAGTAGTAGGGCTGCACGGTGCCGGTGTAGACCGATGCGCCGTACGACGCGGCGGGCGCGGTCGAGGGGCTGGCCTGTGTGCCCATGGACGTGCCCACGGAGAAGTAGTACCTCACATTGTTAAAGCACGACGAAGACGGCAGGGTGGCAAAGTACTCGTTCGCGCCGTTGGGGGTCATGGATGAGGGGGTGAACGCCCCACCGTTGATAGAAACGAACATCTGCCCGGTGTTGGGCGTGAGGGTAAGTAGGATGGGAGACATGTGAACGCGGATCGTGGTGGTCGAGGTGGGGGACAGCTGGGTAGGCGTGCCGTCCGGGAAGGTGAAGTCGACGCGGTTGGGGAGGTCGTAGGCCTCGACGATGCCGGTGGTAGAGCCGCTGGTGGGGCTGGTCGCGGATGCGCCCATGCCGCGCTTGGCGAAGCCCTGCCAGAGGCGCAGCTGGTGCTGCCCGCTGTAGCGGACCATATCCGACTGCATGATCGCGTCACGCTCGGTCAGGAAGTTGGGGTTGCTGGGCGCAAGCTTCATGCCGTCCAGCACCAACTGCATCATGGTCTGGTTGGCCGCGAAGCCTTCATCGAGGCCGATCGAAGCGCGACCTTCGAGCAGCACCTGGCACCAGACTTCACCCTCGTTGTGGACCTCGCTGGGGTTGGTGTTGCTCGTCGCAACAGCGGGGTTGCGTGGGATCGATCCGTCTGCTGAGAACGTCATGATGTCGGCGTACGTGAGGGGGGACTTGGTCATGTCCGTGCTGTAGGGATAGCGCCGGATGCCGAAGTAGTAGTTGGCCCAGGTGGTGCCGCCGAGCTGGTAGGTGGTGTGGCCGCCGGTGGCATACACGGCGTTGAAGTCGTCGCCGCTTTCGGCGCTCAGGGAGAGGCCGAAGAAGTCGCCCCAGCCCTCGCCCATGCCGCCGGCCTGCGTGCCGCTGAGCGTGTTCTCATGGCAGCGGGTGCTGGTGCCGTGCGTCAGTTCATGGTACAGGATGTCCTGGTCCATGCCACCGTCGCGGTCGGGCGTGGGGCCGGTGAAGATGTACATCTGGCAGCGGCCCACGCCGCCGTCGGCGTTGACGGCGAAGTTGGCGTTGTTGGTGCCGCTGCTGTCCTGCATCTCAAGGCGGACGTAATCGCCCGCGACGCCGGGGTGGCCGAGGTTGTCGAGCTGGAAGTTGCCCGCGGCCTCATCAAAGCCCATCGCGTACAGGCGGTCGTGGTACAAGTTCGCGTGGTAGAAGCCGTGGGTCACGCTGGCGAGGTTGTACGACACCGGTGCGCCGGTGGGGAAGTTGACCCCGTCCACTGCCATCGCGTTGTCGAACACCCGTGTTGCGGATACGGGGCGTCCGCCGGCGTCGGGCGTGTTGGCGGTGGCGTCGCTGTCCAGGTATCCGTCCACGTTGTTGCCGGTGGTGGTCGTGCCGCCGTCGGGGATCCAGCCGTTCGGGGAGAACGCGCTGATGTCCGCGGGCTGAACGGTGCGCAGGGTGCGGGCGACGAAGGGCGCCTGCGTTGTCACGCTGGTGGAGGGACCGGGCGACCACGGTGCCGGGCTATCGCTCGCGTAGAAGCGGTAGGTGACGGGCTCGGTCGTCGCGCTCTTGAGCCAGTTCTGGCGCCAGAGCACCTTGCCGTCCACTGCGTCCACGACCACGTCGTACGTGTGGCCGATGCCCTTCGTGGGGATGACCACCACATAGGCGGGACGGAGTTCGTCGCGGGACATGGGGAACACCACCCGCTTCGTGGTGATGGGGGTCCAGTGGTCCAGTTCATCGCCCACGGTCCACACGGTCTTCTCGTCCGCGCCCGCTGCGCGGTCGCCGATGACGGGGTTCACGATCGGGCTGCCCACGCTGGCGGCGGCGGTATGCAGTGCCTGCTCGGCGGTGAGCACGGGTTGGGCGATCGTCCAGCCTCCCGCGGGGCGGGGCACGAACGCGCTGCTTACGTTGATGATCTCACCCTGTGAGGTGTAGTTGCTGCGCAGGATCGCGCCGAACACCTCGAGCCCGCCCGCCATCTGCTGGTGGGTCAGGTGGTGCATGATGCCGTGCGTACCGAAGTCGCGAACAACCTTGGTGTTCGCGAGCTCCTTTGAGTCCATCCCGAAGAGGTCCGCGTTGGCGTCCATATAGGATGCGAGGATGTCGGCGTACGCCGCCTTGCTGGGATTTGTCAGGAACGCGACGGTTGACCGCACGAACTGGGGCGAGCCGAAGATCGAGTGCTCGTCCACCTTTAGGTCGGGCACCTCGCTCTGGAGGCGCCTTACCGCCGCGGTGTACTCCGCGTACGCGTTGCTCGAACGCCACGCGTTGAGCGGCACGCCGGCCTGCTCACTCAGGGTGCCGTCCGCGGCCTGGCGGATGTCAAAGAAAGGCAGGCCGTCATGATCCTGCGTTCCATGGAACGCCGGGTCGCTCGCGATCTGTCCCTGGGCCAGCCCCGCAAGGCCAACCAACGCCAGCGCAGCGCCGGCCACACAACCAAGACCCCTCTGCAACTGATTCCGCATCTGTGGATCCTCTCTGACTCATCTATAAGGAATTCGCCCAGTGCCGAAGCACACGATCCCCACAACCAAACCCCCAGACCTTACCCACGAGACCCAGGCCATGCAAAACGCTAACAAAACCACCTCCCAGCCCGGCACAGGGCTGTTGATCGTGGCTTGAAACCGTTCCCAGAGTTGTACCTCCGAACTCCAAAGTCTGCAACCAAAAACGCCCAGATAGCTCTGGTATTGCCAAACTATCCAATTGAGTTATCGGCGTGATGCCGCCAAGGGATCAGGCACATCCGATACCCACCCCAATTCAGGCGTGTGCGTTCGCTACTCCGATTGCAGGTGCCTCATGAAGAATCCTGCAATACGGGTCTGCACCGCCTCCACCCACTCGGGCTTGCTGACGCCGTGCGTCTGGCCTGGCAGTGGCATGAACTCGAAGTCCTTCTTGGCCCGCACGAGCGCGTCGCAGAGTTTCATAGAGTGGACGAAGTACACGTTGTCGTCCGCCGTGCCGTGGATGAGGAGGAACGGCACCGACAAGTCCTTCGCGTAGGTCAGCACGCTGCTCGCGTCGTAGCCGGCGACATTACCCGGCATGCCGTCGGTGAGTTGGTCGCTGGGCAGGGGCATGCCCATGTAGCGCTCGGTGTAGTGTGTGTCGTAGTCGCGCCAATCGACGACGGGCGCGCCGGCGACGCCCGCCTTGTAGACGTCGGGCCTGCGCATCACAGCCATCGCGGCGAAGTACCCGCCGAAGGACCAGCCGTTGACACCAATGCGCGAGCGGTCCATCTCCGGGTACTGCTTGCAGAGTTCCTCCAGCGCCGCGCAGTGGTCGCTGAGGGCGACGTCGATCAGGTTGTTCTTGATCGCGCGTTCCCACGCGCGCCCTTTGTCGGGCGTGCCGCGACCGTCGATGCAGACGACGATGAACCCCTGATCCGCGAACCACTGGTGCAGCAGGTAGTTCCTCGCCGCGGCGTTGACGGTCTTGCTGTGCGGGCCCGCGTAGGCGAAGTCGAGGACGGGGTACTTCTTGGACTTGTCGAAGTCGTGCGGCCGCACGATCATCACGCTCAGCGGTCCGCGCGCGTCGTCGCCGTCATACACGCCGGGCACGCGCACGCTCGTCAGTTCCAATTTCGGCACGAACGGCGGTGATTCGGCGACGGACGCGATGCGGCCCACTTCGTCGAGCTGGAGTGTCGGAGAAAAGTTGAACGGCGTTGAGTCTGGGTCACGCTTCAGCGCGTCCGCCCTGCGCTTCGCGTCCTCTGGGCGTTCCTTGTACGGCCTCACCCGGCGCACCACCCACTTCTGTGCCCCTTCCATGTCCGCGACCGTCTCCACAAGTGTCGTGCCATCTGTGCCGACGACAGCGCTCGATGTTCTCGCCCAGACAAACCGAGACTCGCCAGAACTGCTGTCCACGGGAGAGTTCCCGGAATTCAATCGCCTTGCGCTCACCAGTGACATCGGCTGCGTGAGGCCGTCTATGGTGTAGACAATGTCGGCGGCGGAGTTCACGCCAGAAATCGAGCGTGCTCCAAGAACGGGGCCCCACTCAGCGAGTTCGCCGGTGATTGCTCGCTTTCGGATCATCCACTGATCATCCACATCCACCAGCAGCGTGCGGGGTGATTCTTCTCTGCACTCCGTCATCCATAAAAAACTCTTCCCATCCTCCAACCACGTCGGGCTGCTCGGGTGCAGGTTCACCCAGGCCTCGTCCTTCTCCCGCAGAATCTCCTTCACCTCCCCCGTCCCCTCCTCCACCCGGTAAAACACCTGCTCCGTCTGCGTCCGGTTCTGCACCAGTACGCACAGCGGCGCACCCTTCGCCCACGTCACTTTCGCCATGTACGGGTACGCGGCGTGGTCCCACTCGACGCGTGTCGCCTTGGGTTCCGAAGCGCCGTTCTCAAACACCCCCTCCAGTTCCGCCACCCACAATTCCACCGCCGCGTTCTTCTTACCTGCGCGGGGGTATGCCCACGTCTTCGCCGGCTTCGCCGGATCAAACGGGTCGGCGATCGTGAACTTCTCCACGCCTGTCACGTCCGTCCGCTGGTACGCGATCGCCTTGCTGTCCGGCGACCACCAGTAGCCCTGAGAGCGGTCCATCTCTTCCTGCGCGACAAACTCCGCTTCGCCGAAACTCACGTCGCCCTCGGCGGTGGGGGAAACCTGCGCCTCCGCACCGTCGCTGACGCGCGTAACCCACACCGCCCCACCCCGCACGCACGCGACCATGGATGCGTCGGGCGAGAAGCGAGCATCGATCGCCGCACCGTGCGTGCTCTTCAGTTCCTTCACGACCGGCTTCCCCGCGAGCGCCGACGCTATTTCCACGACAAACAACCGCGAGCCGACCGGCACCAGCAGTGACGTGCCGTCCTTGCTGACCTCGTACGACGCGATCCCCCGGCTGCTCGACCGTGCCCGCTCGCGCCGGGCGAGCTCCTCGGGTGTCAGGGCTTCGTCGCCACCGCCCGCGAGTTGGTCCGCCGTCAAGAACGGCCGTTCAGCAGCGGTGGCGACGTCAAACCACCAAAGGTCCTGACGGAAGGAGCGGGGGCCCGCGGCGCGAAGGAAGAGCACACCGGTCCCGTCGGGAGTGATCTGAAGTCCGACTGGATTGCCGAGGCGAAAGCGGTTGGTCTCGGCATAGTCCCGTAAAAATTGCCCGGAAGTGGGTAGTGGTGTTGATTGAGCGGCCGTAGGAAAGCAAACAGCCAAGCACGCACAGAGCGTCGTACAAGCGGCGAAAGTGTGTTGTGTGCGGTGAAAGCGGCTGTTCATGGGGCATGATACAGGTTGCATGGGTCGCCGTTATGGGTAGAAAGAGTGTGTGCAGGTGGATGTCAATGCATACATCCGCGCGAATGGTTGGAATAAATATGCGTATTTGAATTGGTTAGTGAGAAGATTTTCAGGTTGCCCCATTTGCGAGGCAGTGGGATTGTGGTAGTATTTTACACGGACGTGGGGGTCCACGGTTGTGTGGCCGTGGTTTCGGGGGGAGCGCGTCCGCATTGTGGTGCCCTGCGCACTCCGGACGGAGCCTTGCCCCATGCCCACCGAAGCTTGTTACCGTTGCCTCCGCGAACTCCTCCAGCACGGCGCCTTTTCTGAGGCCGTGTGGAGTGCGTTCATGCACGACCCGCTCTTGGGTGTGCAGATCATCAGGGATGACGGCCAAATTCTCTTTATCAACGACCAGGCGGCCCGCCTGATCTATGGATCCCAATACAAGGCGGAGGACTGCATCAGCCGCAATGCTCGGGACTTTGTCCCGCCGCAGTTCCTGGAAGAGCGGATCGCGTTCCTGAAGTCGCTGGGCAAGGATGGCAAGACCCGGGTGACCAGGGGCATCATCCAGGGTCGCCAGATCATCTCCACGCTCATCCCAATCGCGGCTCCGGAGTCCATCGCACAAGGGGGCTCGGTGTGCCTTGCACTCACCCGGCACGTGGTGGGACCTGCGAAGCAGATTGTGGGTTTTGACGACCCCGGCGCGATGCACGTGACCCGGACCATGAGCCTGGGGCCGCTGGACTGCCTGTCGCCCCGTGAGCTTGAGATCCTGGCGATGATCGGGCAGGGGATGAGCACGCCTGAAATCTCGAGGCGTTTGTCCCGATCCGCGAACACCATCAACGATCACCGCAAGTCGATCGCCCGGAAGCTGGGCGTCACAAAGAGGGCAAGGCTTGCGGAGTTCGCTCAGATAGCCGGTCTGACGCCGGAGGACGCGACCCGCGTCCGCACATAGCCCGTTTGTGCCGGTCCTGTTGAGGGCATTTTCGAGTGATTCGGCGCACGAAGCTGGTCGTGCGGCACCCAGGCGCGGTATATTCGCGGCGTCCCGGACGTTGCAAGTGTACGGAGGGGTGGAACGTGGCGCGCTCCGGAGGTCATGCAAAGGAACGAAGGACCGTGCGGGGTGAGGGTGCTCCATTCACTCCGCGGGTGCACGAGGAAGTGGTTCGAAGTCTGTGCGCTTCCCAAGAGTTCGGCGACGCGATGTTCCGGGCGATTGACCGGGATCCGCTCACCGCCCTGCACATTTCGAGCGAACGTGGGCTTGTTGTGTACGCCAACGATCAGGCGGCCCGCATGTTCCTCGCGAAAGGGGTCAGGGCGGCGGATGCCATGGGGCTGACGTGGCACCAGTTGTTCCCAGCCCCCCCTGGCGGAGGAGCGTCTCCGGATCGTGAAGGAAATCCTCGCGGACGGGCAGCCCAGGTATGTGCGGAGCATTTACTACGGAATCCAGGTCATTGCGAGGTACGACTGTGTCGGGTCGTTCGAGGGGATTTTGGGCGGGGACAGGCTCTTCCTGTGCGTGACGCGGCATGAGCCAAGGGCGATTGCGGGGAACGAGCTGGACGGTGTGCGCGTCGTCGAGCCCCGCACGAACTACCTGGGCACGCTCGCGAAGCTGACGCCCAGCGAGCGCGGTCTGCTCGCGCTCATCGCGGAAGGGCGGTCGATCCAGGAAGCGGCCACGGCGCTGGGGAAGAGCATCCACACGGTGAATGAGCAGCGGCGGGCGCTGGGGAAAAAGCTCGGGGTGCAGGACCGGGTTGCGCTCGCGGAGATCGCTCGGCACGCTGGCCTCAAGCAGGGGGACCAGGACTTGTCCAGCCTGCAGCACCTGGCGAGGCGGCCTCCGGCGACTGCTGGCCCACCTGTCGACCCAGGGCGGTTGCGGAAGGTGCTGCTGGGAACACCGGGGTTCGTGGGTGCATTGTGGCGGGCCCTGGACGGGGACCCTTTTACAGCGTTCCAGGTGCTGCTGCCCGATTCAACGCTGCTGCACGCGAACCTCAACGTGGTGCGGATGTTCGTGCCGGAGCTTGGGGGCGTGGCGGCGCTCCTGAACAAGCGGTATGACGAGGTGGCGCCGCCGGAACTGGTGCGGGACCGCATGGATGTGATCAAGAGCGTGGCGCAATTCCACCGGGCGCGGTTGCAGCGGAGCATCTACCAGGGAGAGCAAATTGTTACGCGGCTGGAATACTGCGCGCCCGTTGCGGGTATCGATGCTGCCCGCGGGCTGGTGCTTCTGGTGGCGCGGCGCACGCCGGCGGAGGTGCTGGACCGCGCGCCCGCGCACGTGCGGCGGCTGATCGTGGACCCTGGGGTCCACCGTCTCGGCGCGATCGGCGCCCTCACCGCCCGGGAGCGTGAGGTGCTCGCGCTCATCGGCAACGGCCTCTCGAACAGGCAGATCGCGATGCGCCTGCACCGGACGGAGGACACGGTAGAGGACCACCGCCAGAAGATCGGCGAGAAGCTGGGGATCAGCGACCGGGTGCGGCTCGCGGAGGTCGCGCAGCGAGCGGGGCTTACGCTGCGGGACGCGGGGGCGCCGAGCGTCGACAAACTGTCCCGGGGATAGCCGGGTGGGCCGGGGTTCAGGCGCCCGATAGGGAGACGAGGCGGCGCGGATCGGTGCGCTGGATGATGTCGCTGACGCCGCGCTGGTTGAAGCCTTTGAAGCCGTCGTTGCGTTCCAGTGTTTCGAGGTGGCTGCCGATGGCGCCTTCCTTGATGAACGCGTCTCCCTGGCGGCGGGTGATGTGGCCCTGTGCGACGAGCTTCTCGACACGCTTGGGGTTCACGGGCCACTTCTCGCCCTCGGTGAAGGCCTGGCGCAGGTAGGGGAACGTGGTGAACGGGGCCATGTGCTTCACGCCGCCATTTTTCTCCAGCTGTTCCACCATCGCGTGGTAGTCGAACTGGCATTCCAGGTGGTGCATGCCGGCCTGGAGGACCGCCTCTCCGTGGAGCGCTACCCAGGTGCCGACGGTGCCGAGGCTGTCGTGCCGAACGACGAAGCCGTTGTGAGCGAAGTCCTGCACCAGTTCCTCGGGGCTCATGTCCACGTCGTTGAAGGTGGTGATCTTGGTGACGGGCTGCTCCATCACCTGCGCGCCCCAGCCCGCCTCCGAGCCCGCATAGAAGACCTCGCGGCACTGGAAGCCGAGCTTCTCCCAGAGTTCAATCAGGTCCGCGAAGTGCTCGCGTGA
The DNA here is from genome assembly GCA_937858155.1 of uncultured Phycisphaerales bacterium. Lineage (GTDB taxonomy): Bacteria > Planctomycetota > Phycisphaerae > Phycisphaerales > UBA1924 > BJHL01. The sequence continues at coordinate 48,318 of CALLYM010000160.1, forward strand.
GGAGCGGTACGTGTGGTGATCGTGGTTGGCCCAGCCCAGGCCCAGGCGGTTCTGGCGGGCGTACTGCACCTGGGCGGCGCGGTTGCGCTTCATCCAGTAGCGGCGCTCTGCCTCGAAGAAGAGGTCGCAGGCCCAGTCCCTCCCCAGGTCCTTCACGGCGGCATCCACGAGGCGGTGCACCTCCTCGAAACCCTCGGAGTCTTTCGGGCAGTCGCGGCGGCGCGTGCGGAGACGCTCGGCGTGCTCCACCGCGCGGAGGCGCTGTTCCGGCGTGCTGTTGTCGTAGTCAAACCCCGCCATGCCGTGGCGCTCGATCGCCCAGAGTTCGTAGCGGTGGGCGGCGGTGCCCGCTGAATGGCCCAGGGCCATGCGGAGCCGTGAGCCCACGCCCTTCTCCCCGCCGTCGTTGATGGAATCGTGGTGGGAGAGGTCGTGCGCGGCGAGGAAGTCAACGACGCTGTCGGCCTTGATCGCGACGAGGTGGAGGTTGCTGTTCTTGCTAAGGATGATGTTGGGGAAGAGGCCGGCGTCGCACTCGTGGTTGCCGGGGGCGTGGTGCGTGGGCTTGGACGCGAAGCCGACTTCTCGCAGTGTCTTTGCCAGCGCCTCGGTGTGCGGCACGGCGATATGGTCCACCCAGTCCTTGAACCGGGTGCCCGTCTCAGACTTCATGCGTTTAGCGAGGCCCGCGGCCCACTCATTCTTCGCCAGGAAGTCGCCGATCAGGGTGTCCACGACCTTCTGCGCCGCTGGCTGCGGCTCCCAGTGGAACTTGGTCAGGTGGGTCGGGACGGTCGGCTGCATGCGTTGAATCCTCCGGAGGGGCGTCTTGATCGGGGCCAATCGTACCAACCCCGCGCGTCTCCGCCACTGTGGAATCGTGGGTCGGGTCAGGCCCGTACTTGCCAGCCGTATACCACCCATTCAACGCCCAGAAGTGCCAACGCTGCAAGCACGAACCAGGGCCAGACCTCGGTGGGAACCCGGGTCGGCTGCACACTGCCGACCTCCCGCCCCTGCACCCGCACGCTGCTGGGGCTGTCGAGCGTGCTTTCCACCTCGTTGAATAGGTTCACGGCGACTGCTTTGGGAACTCGGGGGGGCGCGGGGTCGCCTGTTTTCAGGACGTAGACACCGGTGCGTGGAAGGACGCCGACGGAGAGGGGGGTGTCGATTCCAGCGGTGGAATTCGGCTCCGGCAATTCGCCGGCTTCGCGCACGATCATCCGGCGTCGCGTCGCAGCGTCTTCCAGGATCACGCTGCCATGTATTGGAGCGTTGACGGTGACGGGCTGGTCGGTGGTAAAGAACGTGCCCTGCCCGCTCCGGGCGCGGAGGGTGAGTTCATCCACCGCGTTCGCGACGAATATTGCAAACGACGGTGTGAGCGCCCAGTTGCTCTGGGCTAGGTCGAAGCAGACGACGAGGTGGCGAACACCGTCTTGTTCGGTGAGCACGATGAGGGGATGGTCGTCGGCCCTCGCGATGACCTCCGGGGGGTTCGGCCCGGTGTCGTCGACGGTCAGGCTGAATGACTCTCTGACGACGAGGTTGTCGAGAGGTACACCTTGCATGAGGCGGTGGCCCCGGTCCCAGAAGACGGAACGAGGTCGCACCGTGACAGGAGGGCCGGCGGTGTGGATCGTGCTGAACGCGGGCACGGACCCGAGGCCGATGCTTGGGACCCGTGGCGTGGAATTCATCGGGCCCACAGAATCAAGGATGATGAGGTCAAAGGCCTGGTCGCGGCCCTCAGCAACAACGCGCGGATATTCCGCAGGGGACGCGCGAAGAAGCTCCTGGGGGTGGAGTTCTTCCAGGATGTCGCCCAGGAGCCAGGTTGGGGCGTGTGTGGAAGCGTCCGGGTGTTGTGCCGATTCCGTGGGCGGCTGGACCAGCAGGATGCGGGGCCTTTCGGGCTTTGCGAGCACGACGGACGCCGTGTTGTCGCAGGCGAGGGCGTCTGCGCGCGCAATGACCAGCGTGAGGACGCCTTCCTGAACACCCTTGAGATCGAACAGCACGGACGAGCGTTTGTCGAGATTGACAGCGCGGGACTCGATACTCACGCCGTCGAGCGCGAGCGTCAGCGGTACATCGACGGGCGCGGGGTTGTTGCTGATGAGCTCCGCGAATACGCGGAGGAGGGTGGGGTCGCGGTCGTCGCGGCGTGCGGCCAGGCGAAGGATTCCCACGTTGTCCGTCGTCGCAGCGGCGTTTTCATCGGGGACTGCCGGTGCGCCCACGCGTTCGAAACGCAGGCGGGAGATCGTCGCGGGGACATCGTCCATGGGCTCGAACGAGCCGTCGCTCACGAGGAACACCGTGGGGGCGCTCGCGGAGGCTTCGTCCCCCTCGGCGTTTGCCATCGCGTCGACGAGCTGAAGCGCTGCGCCCAAGTTGCCCGGCTGGTCGGTGGGTTCTGCGCTGTCGATTGCGCTTGTGAGCAGGCTCTGGCTGGTGCTGAAGCCGGTGAGGGGCTTTGCGCGGGCGGCGAGCTGCACAACCGCGACGGACTTTGCGCCGGCGCTGAGGACGTCCCGCGCGAGCTGGCGGGCGCGATCTTTCGCGCGGTCGAATCGGGGCTTTGACTCTCCGGCATCCACAGCGTTCATCGAGGCGGATGCGTCCAGCACGATGACGACCCGGTCGCCAGCGATTGCAACACCGTGCAACGACGGGCGTGCGAACGCCAGCAGCAGGCACGCCAGCGCGAGGAGGTGGAGCAGGAGGAGCCACGTCGGCCGGAGCCAGCGCAGCGGTACGTTGGCCTGCACATCTTCGGTCGCGCGGGGCCAGAAGAGGACCGACCCGACACGAACGGGTCTGCGGCGGAGCCGCAGGAGGTATAGGGCGAGCAGCGCCGGCACCGTGATCGCCGCGGCGACGAGTGCGGGGATGGGCGCGAGGAAGGTCATGCGCGCGGGCGGGCGGGGGTGACGCCGTAGCCGCGCCCCCAGATGAACATTTCCTTGGAGATGTCCCGGCTTGCCTTGGGCTTGGTGGTGCCGGCCTCGGCGAACATTCCCTTGGCGCGCCGGATGACATCGGGCGTGGGCTCTCCTTCCAGGATTTTCATAATGAGATTGCCGCCCGGGCGGAGGAGCGTGGGGCAGAGGTCCAGGATGCGGTCGCAGAGGCGGGCCGAAAGGAAGTCATCGCCGTGGCCGCTTGTGCTGGGGGCCATGTCGCTGAGCACGACGTCAAAGCGGGCACCGCGGGCGATTTCCGGATCGGTGAACCCTGCCGCTTTCAGCAAGACCGCCGCGTCGGTCTTGTAGATATCACCCACGAGGGCGGTGACGTGCTCGGGCAGTGGGGTGGTGATGGGCGTGAGGTCGATCCCCACAGCGGCGCCGCCCCGCCGGGGGTCGAGGTTCTTGCCGAGCAGTTGGAGCCACGATCCCGGGGCGCAGCCGAGGTCCACGACGCGGTCGGTCGCGCGGAGCAGTCGCCGCTTTTCCTGGATTTCCTCGAGCTTGTAGACGCTGCGCGCGACGTACCCCTCGGCCTTTGCGCGCTTGAAGTACTCGTCGTGGAGCGTGCGGGGTTTGGGCACGATTGGAGTGTACGGGAAGTGGCGGGATGTCGGACGCCTTAGGGCAACACGGCGCGGGCTGCGGCGTGTTCACTCATCTGAGCGTGGCTTGCCCTGGCGTTCCTCAATCCAGCACCGCTGTACTTCCTCCAAGATTCGTTCATTGACCTGGTGTCCAGGTTGTTCCCGGAAGCCGGGCAGCGCGAGGACCAGCTTCTTGAGCTCGACGAACCCCATGCGCATCGGGTCACGTTCGGGGTAGCGCTCGTGGAGCGCTTCGCCGATGATGTCAACGTCCAGCCAGTGGAAGGTGTCGTCCACAGCAGATTCCCCCTCGCCCGGGCTGTTAGTGCGGCAGTTCCTTGACCGCGTTGCGGTTCCACGATGGGATACGGAAAACGACTGCGCCTTCCCTTTCAATGACGCACTGGCATGAGAGGCGGGAATTGCGCTGGAGCCCCGGTGCCTCCTCGACACGGTCTTCTTCGGCCTCGGTGCTTTCGGACAGGTTCTGCATGCCCGACTCCACGTACACATGGCAGGTGCTGCACGCGCAGACGCCACCGCAGGCGTGCTCGATATTGATGCCATGCTCCATCGCCAGTTCAAGGAGAGACTGGCCTTTGCAGCCCTTGAGCTCGGCGGTGGGGCTTGCCGTGCCGGTGAGGGATTCGGGGTCTTCCATGTGGACTGTCACCGGCACGATGGCGGGGCCCTTCGGTCGGTCGGAGTGCTTCAGCGTCATGCAGCATTCTACGGACGGCTGGCCGGCACGTATGCTTGGCGCATGGATGCGCACGCCCAGGACGGCGGCTCAAGTATTGTCACGCCCCGCGAACACGTTGATCTATCCGTGATCGCTCCCGCCCACAACGAGCAGGAGAACGTGGAGGCGCTCATCCGAGAGATCGACGCGGCAATTGAACATACGGATATCCGGTATGAAATCGTGATCGTGGATGACGGCTCGACGGACCAGACGCGTGCGAAGGTGCGTGGCATGATGTCTGCTCGGCCGCACGTGCGGTGCATCGCGATGACCAACACCCCACCCGGGAAGGGCAACGGGCAGTCGGCCGCGTTTCACGCAGGTTTTCGCGCGGCAAAGGGGGGCCTCATTGCGGTGCTGGACGCGGACCTGCAGAACGACCCGGCGGAAATTCCCGCGATGGTCGCGCGGCTCAGGGAAACCGGTGCGGACATGGTGCAGGGCGATCGATCGCACGCGCGGAAGGACAACGCGGTAAGGCGCGTTGGTTCGATTGTGGGCAGGAAGTTCCGGCTGTGGCTGCTCGGCGACACCATTCGCGATACCGGGTGCTCACTGCGGGTGATGAAGAGGGAAGTTGCGCTGCGCATCCCGCTGGAGTTCCGGGGCATGCACCGATTCATCCCGGTTTCCGCCCGGCACATGGGGTATAAGGTGGTGGAGATGCCGGTCACGCACCGCCCGCGCACGGCGGGGGAGACGAAGTATGGCATGGGTATCGTGCAGCGGGCACTGCCTGGCCTGCGTGACCTGTTCGCGGTGCGGTGGATGCGGAACAGGCGGCGGGCCGTGACGAGCGAAGAAGTGCGCGGAAGCTGAAGAATATCTGTCGTGAATCGACCGCTTGACGTTACGATCCGTGATGCACGAAACTCAGGCACTGCTGACGCTCGCCGCGGGCGCCCACAACCTACCTCTTCTCACGACCATCGCTGCCGCGTTCGCCGCGGCGTGGGTGCTCGGGCTCATCACGCAGCGCATCGGCTTGTCGCCCATCGTGGGGTATCTGCTGGCGGGCATTGTCATCGGGCGTCACACACCCGGGTTCACGGGCGACACCAATCTTGCCCTGCAGCTCGCGGAGGTCGGGGTCATCCTGCTGATGTTCGGCGTGGGGCTGCACTTTCACCTTAAGGATCTGCTCGCGGTCAAGAGCGTGGCGATTCCGGGCGCGGTGGGCCAGAGTCTGGTCGCAACCCTCGCAACTGTCGCGATTTTTCATGCGATGGGCTGGCCGCTGCGGTCCACGGTGGTGCTCGGCATGGCGATGGCGGTGGCGAGCACTGTCGTGCTGCTAAGGGTGCTGATGGACAGGGGGATGCTGAGTTCCAGCCACGGGCATGTGGCGGTGGGCTGGCTGATCGTGGAGGACATCTTCACGGTGCTGGCGCTGGTGCTCGTACCAATCTTCGGTACTCCCGCAACGGCCGATGCGCACGCAGCAGCGCCGGCGGCGGCGGGCACGTTCGCGGCGCTCGCGACGGTGGGGTGGGCGCTGCTGAAGCTGGGGGCGCTGGTAGCGATCGTGCTTCTCGCAGGGTCCAAAGTTGTGCCGTGGATACTGACTCGCGTTGCGAGGCTGCGTTCCCAGGAGCTGTTCACGCTCACTGTCATGGTGCTCTCGATTTCGATTGCCGTGGGATCGGCGACGATTTTCGGTGCGTCCGTCGCGCTCGGCGCGTTCCTGGCGGGCATGGTGGTGGCGCAGTCGCCTGTCAGCCATCAAGCGGCGGCGGACGCGCTCCCGATGCGCGATGCCTTCGCGGTCATTTTCTTCGTGTCCGTCGGGATGCTCTTTGATCCTGGGTTTGTGGTGCAGCAGCCCTGGCTTATGGTGGCGGCGCTCGGGGTCGTGCTGGTGGGGAAGCCGCTGGCGGCGCTCATCATCGTCGCCGCGTGCGGTCGGCCCGTGCGGACGGGGCTGACCGTTGCGATTGGGCTTGCCCAGATCGGCGAGTTCTCCTTCATCCTGGCGCAGGTTGCCGGGGACTATCAATTGATGCACAAGGACGGCATGAACATCCTTGTCGCCACGGCGATCGTGTCTATCACTATCAACCCGCTGCTGTTCGGTTCGCTTGACCGCATCGAGCGGGTGCTGCAGGCTTGGCCGTGGCTATACCGGGTGCTCAATGCGCGTCATGACCGGCGGATGGCGGAGGTCAACCGGCGCGCTTCGAGCGTGGCAGAGACGGACACGCGTCCGCTGGCGATCATCGTGGGCTACGGGCCGGTGGGGCGGGTGGTGGACGCGATGCTCAGGGATGCTGCGATCCGCACGATGGTGATCGACATGAACGTCGACACGGTGCAGGGCATCGCGAAGGCCGGGCATACCGCGATCTTCGGCGATGCCACGCGCCCGGAGGTGCTGGATCAGGCGGGCATCGCGAGGGCGTCGTACCTGGTCGTTTCACTGCCGCACGCGGAGGGGCGAGCGGCGCTGGTGCGGTCAGCAAGGGAGCGAAACCCGGGGGTACAGATCATCGTGCGGGCACGGTACCTTGCCGAGCGCGACGTGCTGTACAGCGCGGGCGCGGCGCACGTGGTTTTCGAGGAGGGCGAGGCGGGTGTGGCGCTCGCGCGGCACGTGCTTGTCTCGCGCGGGGTGGAGCCTGAAAAGGTCTCCAAGCTTCTGGTGGCGATACGCCGACTGTGGAAGATGGATGCGCAATGAAAAGGGCCGGCGGTGCGCCGGCCCTTTGTGCCGAGGAACTTTCCAAGAGGGCTTAGGGGTCCAGCTTGCGGAGTTCGAGGCCCGCCTCGGTCAGGCGCTCCTTGATCTCCTTGAGGCTGGTTGCTCCGAAGTTCTTGATGCCCATGAGTTCCGCCTCGGTGTGGCTCGCGAGGTCGCCCAGTGTCTGGATGTTGAGCAGTTGGAGGGCCTTGCGTGCGCGGACGGACAACTGGAGGTCGGTGACGGGCTTGGCAAGAGTTGTCTCCCGCCCGGTGCCCTTGTACTGCTCGAGCAGGGCGCGACGGGCGGCGCGGTGCGCGTCCTCGAGGCCTTGGCCAAGCTTCAGGCCCTTGGCGGTAAGCATCTTCTTGATTTCGGTCAGGCTCGTGTCGCCAAAGTTCTTGTACGAGAGCAATTCGGCCTCCGTGATGCGGAGGAGGTCGCCCAGCGTGCGGATGTTCATCTTCTTCAGGCACGTGCGGGCCCGGACGGAGAGCTCAAAGTCCGTGACCGGCGTGTCGAGCATCGCCTTGCGCTTGAAGATATCGCGGTCCTGCTCCTCAACGACCACCATCCCCTTGCTCGCCTCGACATCCTTCATGTACAGGCGTGCCCGCAGGTGGTTGGGCGAGGAATCCAGGATCTGGCGAAGGCAGCGTTCCGCCTCTGCGTACTCGCCGCGGTCCTCGTACATCACCGCGAGGTTCATGAGCGCGTTGAGGTGCGCGGGCGTGCGGTTGGCGCATCGCTCGTAGAGCGAGAGCGCTTCGTCTTCTTCGCCGACCAGGTCCAGGTGGTACGCAAGCTTGAAGAGGGCCTGCGGGTTGTCCGGGTCCGCGGCCACTGCGCGGCGGAGTTCGCCGATCGCCTCGCCGCGGTCATGGGTCTGCTCGGCTTTGACGGCATTGGTCAGGTGGCGGGCGGCCGCGGCGCTGTCGCGCTTCACGGCATCGCTGGTTCCAATTACGATATCAAGAGGGTCGTGCGCCATGGGGTGCTCCGGGTGTGTCGATATCTGCGCGCCGGCGAGGTATCGCTGACGGGGCGGACCTTAGAACCGGGCGCTCACCAAGTCCAACGCAAAACCAAACCGATACCAAACAAACAAGGGTGTCCGGAGAGAAAAACTTTCAGGCTGCGATCGCGCCATCTTCCCGCACCACTCTGATGGACTTCCAACGGCCGCTCAGGAAGCGGAAAAGAAGGAACATGGCCAGCACGGCGATGTACATCGCGGCCGCGATCCAGCCTGACATGGACTCCAGGCTTGGCGCCATGGCGCGGAGCGTGAGACCCCCGCCAACGATGATCGACCATGAGAGAATGAGCGTGGCGATGCCGGGGACCTTGGTGTCTCCTGCGCCGCGGAGCGCGCCCGAGAGGGTCATGGCGACGCCATCGAACAGTTGGAACGCGGCTGTGGCGAGGAGGAACTTCCGGCCGAGGTTCAGGAGCAGTTCATGGTCTTCCGCGGTGGTTTCTCCCTCGATAAAAAGCTCCATGAGGGGGCGGGGGAAGAGGGCGAAGACCGCACCGCAGATGCCCATGTAGATAACGGCGAGCCGCAGCCCGAGCCACGCGCGCTGCTGGGCAAGGTCGCTCCGGCCCATCCCCTGGTACTTGCCCACGAGCGCGGTGACCGCCACGCTGATCCCCACGGTGGGCATGAACGAGAGGCTCATGTACTGGTGCGCGATCCACGCGGCGGTGGCGTGCTGGGGGCCGTAGCCGCTCACCAGATAGACCATGAAGAAGCCCCAGCAAATCATCTCGTTGCCGAACATGGCGCCCTGGGGCCAGCCCATCCGCCAGAGTTCTTTCATGTGCACAAGGCTGGGCCGCCACTGGCTCCGCGTGCGGTACGCGCGGTTCATGGCCGGGCCGAGGAAGACCGACAGGGGTATGACCAGCTCGACAAGCGTGGCGAGCACCGTGCCGACAGCGGAGCCGGCGACGCCCATCCTTCGTACTTGAAGCGAGTGAGCGATCGCGCTCGTGGCCTTGCCGAAGAGACCCAAGGATTCCGGCGCATCGGGCCCGAACATGAAGACCGCGGCAAGAACGAGGTTGGCGATGTTGGCCGTCACCCCGGCCACCATCACGATGCTGGAACGGTGCATGCCGTAGAAGAACTGGGAGAAAGCACGTGTGAACAGCGTGAGACCGGCGCCCCACAGGAGGATGCGTCCGTACTGGGAGGCGATAACGGCCTGACGGCTTTCCACGCCCGCCGCCGCGAAGATACGCGGCAGCGTGAACGAGTAGGGCAGCAGCAGCACGAGCCAGTAGAGCACGCCGATCCAGGCGGCGTTCCATGCGTATGCGGGCCCGCGTTCAGCCTTCCCCGCTCCCATGTTCTGCGACGTGAAGGTGCTGACCACCGTGACCACCCCATGCCCAAAGGAGATGGCGACCCAGGAGGCCAGCCCGCCGTTGCCCTGCGCACCCACGTAGATGGGTTCGCTGCCGAGGTGCGACGACAGCCACTTGTCGGTAAAGGTCATGAGCGTGTAGGAGCACATCGCGGCAACCGTGGGGCCGGCGATACGGAGCATTTCGCGCATGGGGTGCGGGTCGATGCCCGCCGCGGAGGGGTTGGTGGTGGTGAAAGCCAAGCCTCCATTATTGCCCGTCGGGCGTGCTGATACGCTGGGCCGACAGGAGGTCCGCATGACGCACCACACTCCCGCCTGGCAGGATATTGGTTCAGTGGAGGACTTGTCGCGCGCTGAGCTTCAGCAGGTGACGGTGGGCAGGACGCGCGTTGCCCTTGCCTGCAAGGACGGTGTTTTCTCGGCTCTGTCCGGGGTGTGCAATCATGCGGGTGGTCCGCTTGGTCAGGGGCGTCTGGAGGGTGACTATGTGGTGTGCCCGTGGCACCACTGGAAGTTCCACTGCCGGACGGGCGAGGGTGAGCCTGGCTTCGAGGAAGACCGCGTGCCCGTATACCCCGTGAAGGTCGAGGGCGGCAGGGTGTATGTGGACGTGGCCGGTGGAACGCCACGGCACAAGAAGCCTCACGCGCCGCACCCGTTGACGCAGCTGACGGTGCGGGGTGGGCCCGGCGGCGTGCAGGCGGATGCACCGTGGCGTGTTGTGGGCATCTCGACGACGAACATGGACACCTCGCACCCGCGCTACTCGACGAGCGACGCACTTCTGGTGAGTGCGCTCGAGCGGGCGCGTTCAAAGGGCGCTGAGACCCGGCATATCCGTCTCGCTGAGTTGTCGTTCCGCGCGTGCGAGGGGTACTACTCCAAGAGCGCCCATGCTTGCAGCTGGCCCTGCTCCATTACGCAGATGGACCCCACGGACCAGATGGAACGCGTGTACGAGGCGTTTGTGCAGTGGGGGGACGTCTTCATAGTCGCAACGCCCATCCGCTGGGGTCAGGCCAGCTCGCTTTACTACAAGATGGTCGAGCGCATGAACTGCATCCAGAATCAGGAAACCATTGCCAACCGCGTCCTCCTCCGCAACAAGGTGGTTGGTTTCATCGTGACGGGTGGTCAGGACAATGTGCAGGCGGTGGTCGGACAGATGATGACCTTCTTCGGGGAGCTTGGGTGCCAATTCCCGCAGTTCCCTTTCATCGCGCACAGCCGTGGGTGGTCGGCGGAGGACATGGAGCGCAATGTAGCGGTTGTCAAGAACAGTGCCGGGTTGCATGAGGGCGCTGCCGCGCTCGTTGATCGTTGCCTGGCCACAGCCGAGTCCCTCGTCGGGCATGACATCTGTCCTGCTCGGCCTGTCCGCGGCGGGCGCAAGGCCCACACGCTGGACGGGACGGATTCTTCCGGGGAGTAAGGCTGGTGGGAGTGCCCGTTCTTCTCTCTTCATCCTTACGGCGCGTCCTCATCCGCTCAGCGCCAGGCGGACCGCAAGCATCAGCGCCGCCTTCATGCTGCCTTCGTCAGCTTTGCCCGTCCCAGCGATATCAAATGCCGTGCCGTGGTCTGGGCTGGTTCGATGGACAGCACGGCCCGCGTGGGTGAGCCCCACGGTGAAGTTGACCGCGCGGTCCCACGCCAGCGTCTTGATCGGGATGAGCCCCTGGTCGTGGTACATCGCGACCACAAGGTCGAAGCGGGACGCGGGAGCATGTTCGTAGGAAAGTGCGTTCTGAAAGATCGTGTCGGCGGGCCATGGGCCGCTCGCGTCGATGCCCAATGCCCGTGCGGCAGCGACGGCGGGCGCAATGATGGCGTCGTCCTCTCTTCCTAGAAGCCCGTGCTCTCCCGCGTGCGGGTTTAGGCCGCAGACGCCTATGCGCGGAGCCGCATGACCCAGCCGTTGCATCGCGTCCGTTCCCAGCTGGATCGTGTTGAGTACACGCTCGGTGGTGAGAGCATCCGGCACGGCACGGAGCGGTTGGTGCACGGTGGCGAGAATGACGTTGAGCCCGGCGGTGCTCGCGATCGGTCCGGGGCGCGATCGCGCTGACGTCCGCTCCGCCGTGGGCGGTGCGTGGAACATCATCGCGAACTTACTCGCGCCGAACGCTTCCGCGAACAGTTCCGTGTGACCCGGGTACTTGGCCAGCCCTGCGAGCGACCACCCCTGCTTGTGAATCGGCCCGGTGACGACCGCCGCCGCGTGCCACGGGTGATCGTGGGGCAGCCTGGCAAGCTCGATGGCCCGCTGCACGCATGTGAACGAGAGAGTGCCGTTATTCGCGTCCGCCCTCCGCGGGAAGCTCGTGGAAGTACCGAGACCGGCTTCGTGACAGAGGTCTACGAGGCCGACCTCGCTCGCGCTAAGCGCCGTAAGAGTGCTGCTCGAGAAGTGGTGGGGGAGCTCCGTCCATGTGGCGGGTACATGGCACGCAGCGGCGGCGTTGCTGAGCACGCCACTACTGCCGAAGATGACCCAGCGCGCCGTTCGCCGCAGCGCGCCGTCTTCCAATGCCTTGATGATCACCTCGGGCCCCACGCCCGCGGGGTCACCCATGGAAATCGCGATGAGCGGCGGCTTCTTCACGGCGCAGTGTATGAATTGTGCTGTTCCTGGAGTCTTACGACGAGGAGAACACGAGCCCGGGCTCCACGCGCATCACGCGGCGCAGGCTCAGAACGCTCCCGAGCATGATGGTGAAGATGGTGGCGAAGAACGATCCCACGAGCAGCTGCCACGGGTATTCCACCTTGAGTTCGCTCTGGATGTTCTTGGAGATGATCGCGAACACGCCCGCACACCCGGCGCCGATGCCGAACCCGATCGTGCCGACGATCAGTGCCTGCAGCAGCACCATGCCCGCGAGTACCGCGTTGCGCGATCCCATTGCCTTCAGCGTGGCGAAGGAGCGGATGTTCTCGACTGTAAACTGGTAGAAGATGGACGCCGAGAGCAGGAGCCCCACGATGAAGCCGAGCATGATGGTGATGCCGAAGTTCACGCCGATACCGGTCGCCACAATAATGAACCGGATGCTCCGCTCGCGGAACTGCTCGGTCGTGAAGGCCTTCACGTCCCCCAGCGCATCGATCCCTGCCTGAACATCCTCGGCGGCGGTGCCGGGCTTCTGCTTGACCAGGATGTACGAAATTGTCTCTCGTCCCACGGGTGCAAAGCGGTTGGCGTTGTCGTAGGTCGTGTAAATTGTCGCGTTGCTCTCGAACCCCCGGGCCGCCCGACAGACACCGACAATCACGGCACGGTGGTCGTTCACCTTCAGCACGTCACCGACCTGCGCGTGCCCGAGCAGCGCCATCGACTGCTCTTCCACGATGATCGCATCGGGGATCCACAAGTCCTCGACTCGCCCAACAACCATCTCGGGCGGCCGGCCGGCGAGCGTGCTCCGCGCCACGCCGATCATCTGCAACTTCTTGAACGAGCCCGAACGGAGCTCGCACGTCGCGTAGGTGTTTACAAACGGCTCGGCCCATTCCACACCCGGCACGCTGCGGACGCGGGAGAGTTTCTGGTCCGACAGCGGGCGGTATTCCGCGACCCACGCGGTGTCCGGGTCCATGACCCACAGGTCTGGCTGGTGGACGTTCTGCAGCGGCCCGGTCGCCTGGGTGAGCAGCCCCACAAAGATCGCCCCTTGCTGGTTCATCAGCAGGGCTGCGAATGCGAGACCCAGCACCAGGGTGAGGTACTTCGTGCGGTCGCCGAACAGCATGCGCATCGCCACGCGGAGCATGGCTCATTGTACGAACGCCCGCGTTCGACGGCCTCACACGGTGCGTTCAATCATGGCGGAGTGCAACGATGGGGTCCTGCTTGGCGGCGCGCCGGGCCGGGTAGAGCCCGAAGACAAGCCCCGTTGCCACCGCGACGGCAAAGGAAACCATGATCGACCACAGCGTGACCTGCGTGGGCAGGTTGGCGTCCCGGTTGAAGAACTGGCCCACCAGCGGCAGGTCGGGCAGCGAGTGCACGCCCCACTGAACGCCGAAGGACAGGCCCACGCCCATCGCGACGCCCACCAGCCCGCCGAGCGTGCTCAAAACGCTGGTCTCGACGAGGAACTGCCAGAGGATGTGCCTGCGGGTGGCGCCCAGGGCGCGGCGGATGCCGATTTCGCGCGTGCGTTCGGTCACGCTCGCGAGCATGATGTTCATGATGCCGATACCGCCCACGAGCAGCGAAATCCCGGCGATGCTGCCGAACACGAGCGTGAACTGGAGCTGCGTCTTCCGGGCGTTCTCCAGCAGCTCATAGGGCACGAAGACCTGCACGTCGGTGAGCCCCGTCGACCGCACCGCAAGGATGCGGCGGAGGCGGTCGCCGTCCCGTAGCACATCCTCGCGCGACTTGGAAACAAGATACAACTCCGACACCTGCACTTCCTGGTTTTCAAACGAGCCGCCCGAGCGCCGGAACGTGGCGTCACCGAAGGTTTCGCGGGCGGTGGTCAGCGGCACGTGGACGTCCATGTTGAGGTCACGCCCCACGAGCGCCGTGCCGCGCCCGGCCGCGAGCCCGATAGGGCTCAGCACGCCCACCACCGTGAACACCTTCTCGTCGATGCGGAGGGTCTGGCCGACGGGGTCTTCCAGCGGGAAAAAATCGCGCGCGATCTTGTCGCCGATGACGCACACCAAAGCGCGGTCCTCCATATCTCGTTCGCTGAGATAGCGGCCGCGGTCCAGGCGCAGACGGGCGGCGTCCTGGAACTCGGGCGTGGTGCCGAAGGCCTGGCTGGTGAGGCGTTTTTCGTTGCGGAGAACCTGGCCTCCGATGGCCTTGGTCGGGACGATGCGTTCCGCCTCGGGGAAGTTGAAGCGGATGGTCTCCAGGTCCTGGCGGGTTAATCCAAACTTGGCAACCCAGGACTGATTGTCACCTTGCGGGCGCTGGGTCTCCGCGGGCTTGACACTGCGCACGATGATGTTGCGTGCGCCGAGGGCGTCGATCTGCGCGAGGGCCTCCCTCATGCCGCCCGCGCCGAGGCTGGACATGACAATCACGGACGCCACACCCAGGATGATGCCCAGGGCGGTGAGCACACTCCTCAGCAGGTGCAGCCGGAGGTTCGTGAGTCCTAGGCGGATGGTTTCGAGGAGGAACTTCATGACTTTCCTGAGTCGCGGTTAACCGGAGGAGACACCCCAGCATACGCCAAACGCCGGAACAGCCGGCGTTCTCCCTCATACCCGGTTCGTCGCCCGTGGTTTCATGCCGGTAAACTGGGTTCGCGTTCGCTGGAAGTCTGCACCTTTCTATGTCGTCCGAGGCCTGGTTTTTCCTATGACCAATCCCCACGTCGAATACAAGGGCTCTCACGGGGGCGGTCCACCTCCCGCCCGCATCCGCGTGGATGCCGAGCGAGAAGCGCCGCACGGTTGGGAATTTGACATCAGCGTCCTTGGCGGTGGGGGGCAGGGCTCCGCGGGCGAGTCCCACCACACCGTGACCCTCTCATACCGCGACCACGACATGTGGACCGGCGGGAGGGTGTCTCCCTCGCACCTCATTGAGCAGGTGATCGCCTACGTCCTGCGGAAGCGGTCCGAGCCGCTCCCCGCGAAGTTTGACGCCGCGCGGGTGCGGTTCTGGTTTCCCGAGTTTGACAAGGAAGTGCGCTCCGCCGGATAACGCGGATTCAGCCTTGACGCATACGCGCGATGGTGCCCGTGGTGCTCTTGCCTTCGACGAGGTCGATCAGCACGACGCGCCCGCCGTGGCGCTCCACGATCTCCGCTCCGACCACCTTATCCCTGGTGTAGTCAGCTCCCTTTACCAGCACATCGGGCTTGATGGCCGCGATAAGGCGGAGCGGCGTGTCGCGCGTCGCATCGTCGGCGCCCTGAGCTTCGCTGCCACCGCCGAAGAGCACGATGCACCCCACGCTCTCGAGCGCACCGAGCACCCGGGCGCGGTCTGCTTCGTTGTTGACGGGGCGAGAGGCGCCTTTGAGCCGTCGGACGCTCTCGTCGCAGTTCAGGCCAACGACCAGGAAGTCCCCGCACACCGCCGCTTTTTCCAGCAGCGTCACATGCCCGCTGTGCAGCACGTCGAAGCACCCATTGGTGAAAACCACCTTCTGTCCCCGCCGGCGTCGCTCGCGGACCTCTTCGATCGCCTGTTCGACCGTGCGGACCTTTCCCTGAACCACACCCGCTTCGCGCAGAATGCTCTGGCGCACCTGCTCGAACGGGATCGGCTGCACGCCGAAAACCTCAACCTCCAGCCCGGCCGCCGCGTTGGCAAAGCGGGTGCTGTCGTTCCATGAGAGCCCGTTGGCACGGGCGGCGGCAAGCCCCGCAATGAACATGTCGCCCGCCCCGCTCACGTCGTACACCTGCCGGGCGCGCGTGGGGATGGTGGTCGCTCGGGCGTTTTCGAGCAGCAGTGCACCCTCCTTATCGAGCGTCAGGACGACCGTGTCCAGCGCCATGGTCTTTAGCAGCCATGACGCTAGCGATTCGGGCCCCTCCCGCGGGCCACTGGCGAGCGACTCCGCCTCGCTGCGGTTGGGTGTGATGGTCGTTGCCCCTCGGTAGCGTGCCGGTGGGGCGTTGCGCGCGGGGTCTACAAAGACTGGTTTGCCGGCGCGTCTGGCCGCGTCGATAAGGCGTGTGCACAGGCTGTCGCTACATACGCCTTTGCCATAATCTTCGATCACCACGACGTCCGCACCGAGGAGGCGTGACTCAAACGCCTTGAGCAGCAGGTCCTGCACCGCCTGCGCCACCGGCTCGCGGCTTTCTTCATCTACGCGGAACATCTTCTGCGGGTGGCGCGCCTGCGCGAGGCCGATCAGGTTCTGCTTGAGTGTCGTCGGGCGGGCGTTGTCGCGGACCAGTCCCGACGTGTCCACGCCCTCCGTTTCCAGAGCGGAGGTCAGCCTGCGGGCAGTTTCGTCGTCGCCTGTGACGCCAAAGGCCACCACCCTTCCGCGTAACGCGGCGAGGTCCATGCACACGTTGCTCGCCCCGCCGGGGCGGAACTCGCGGCTGCGCACCAGCAGCACCGGGACCGGCGCATCCGGCGACAGGCGTTCGGCGTCACCATAGACCAGTTCGTCGAGCATGAAGTCGCCCACGACGAGGGCGACAAAGGGCCGCCACGCATCCAGCCTTGTGACCAGCGCATCGCTCATGCGGGTGAAGGGTAGGAGCGGGGCGCTGCTGCGATGGCGGCCGGATCCGCCGCAAGGAGCGTGATCTCGAATCAGCGCTCCGACCCACGTCGCTTCCCCGTGACCCCGCCTTCGTACGATTGCGCGTGAACCCCGACGATGAGGTCTGCCTTTGCTTCCACGTGTCGCTCCGAAAAATCCGCGCCTACTTGCAGCGTGAGAACCCGCCGGTCGCGAGCCTCATCAGCGAGTGCCTTTCCGCCGGCACCGGGTGCCAGTGGTGCGTGCCGTTCCTCAAGCACCTGCACGCCTGTCATGTAAAGGGGGTGGACCCGGACCTCAAGGTGAGCCCCGAGGAATACATGCGGACCCGGCTGGAGTACCACAAGACAAAGGTGCGGGATGAAGAGGTAGTGGGGCGGGCCACCGGAGGCGAAGGTGGGGAAGAACCCGTCCCAGACGTTGCAGCGCCCTGATGTAGATTTGTGCAAATTCCTGCTTGCAATTGGCCGATTTGCCGATAGCATCCATTTCCCGCACTCTGCGCGCGAAAGGAGTATCACCATGACTGCACGAACCGCCATCATGTCGCTGAACTCCGCCGGCCCCGTCCTCTAAGGACGCAGTGCCCCGGCGGGTTCCCCCGCCCATATCCACTTTCCTTCTGAAGATATTGTCCGCCCGAGCGTGAACTCCCGGCGTTGTGGTGCATTGCGCGCAACGGTTGGGCCTCGATCACCGCGCGGGCCATTCGGAGCAGCCCCATGGCAGCAGACAAGAGTCGCCGCCTGCGCGATCTCTGCGCGCACGTCCACGCCGACGACGGCCAGGAAGCGAAGCGTGACGAACAAAGAAAGACACCACCCAACCCACCCGCGTTCCGCGACGCACAGCTCGCGAAGGCGGCGCGACGGGCGGTGGAACAGGAAGTGTGTGCGACCCAGATCGGCATCGACTGGGGGACGCACGTGATCGACATCCAGGTAAGCGCGGGAGCTCACCTACGGGCGTGGGTCGGGGTGGCGTGCCCGCGGCGCGACATCGATAGAGCGGGCATGTGGCTCGCAACCCGCACCCCCGCGGTGCGTGCCGCGCTCGCGCGGTCCATTACCAGGAAGAAGGCGCCCACCGTGACGCTTGTTATGGAGTGGGTAACGGGGCACCCCCATGGAGCATGAAGCAATGGAATATGAGGACGATAAGGCCACTTCACAGAGGCGTGGGCGTAGGCCGTCGGGCGGAGGGGGCGCGTCAGCAGCGCTGACGCACGACCCGCGTGTCGCGATGTGGCTCGCAGAAGAGCTTTCGGACGGAGCCGCCCGCATCCTGATACGGCTGCAGTCGCTCGCGGACCTGCGAAGGATGGCGGTCATGCCCGACGTGCACCCTTCACGATCGGTGTGCGTGGGGTGCGTGCTGGCGACGCAGGAGGTCGTGTACCCCGAAGCCATCGGAGGCGACATCGGCTGCGGTATGAGCGCCGTGCGGATGACGGGAATCGGAGGCGTCGACTTGGCGGGCGGTGCAGCGGAACGCGTGCTCGCGGCGCTGAATCGGCGCGTCGATGTCATGGCGAGGTCGAGCACGTCCGTGGAGTTGGACGTGGACGGTCCCGCGCCCGTCCAGCTGCGGGAGGAACGTCTGGCGAAGTCGGCAGCGCGTACGGGCACCACGCAGCTGGGCACCCTGGGGCGTGGCAATCACTTTGTTGAGGTTCAGGTTGATGAAGAGGGCGCGGTGTGGATCATGGCGCATTCTGGTTCCCGCGCTATGGGGCAGGAGGTCGCGGCCCACTATGCCCGGGCTGCGCGCGAGCGTGGTGTGCGATCGGTGCTGCAAGGGCTCAGGATCGACTCTGTCGATGGGCAGAAGTACATGTCGGACCAGGAATGGTGCGTTCGGTACGCTGCGGCGAATCGGCGGGCAATCCTCCAATCGGCGGCAGCGGCTGTACGCGCGGTGGTGGGCGGGGGTGCTGACTGGGGGTCGTTCGTGGACGCGCCGCACAACTTCGTGCGTATCGAAGAACATGGCGGGACAGATCTCATCGTGCACAGGAAGGGCGCTGCACCGGCAGCGGCGGGGCGTGCGGGGCTTATCCCGGGCTCTGCGGGCACGATGAGCGTGCATGTGGAGGGGCGCGGGTCAGCGCGGTCCCTGTGCACGAGTTCGCACGGGGCTGGACGCGTGCTTTCCCGCGGCGATGCAAAGCGGTCCATAACTGTTGGCACGCTGCGCCGAGAGATGCGAGGCGTGGCCTACGACACACGCCGTGAGAACGGGCTGCGGGACGAGGCGCCTGCCGCGTACCGCGATCTGCGTGCGGTGCTCCGGGCGCAGCAGGAACTCGTGAAAGTCACGCGGACGCTGCGGCCGCTCGTGTCGTTCAAGGCGGGCGGGTGAAGCAGGATTTTACCGCTTCTTGGCGCGGGCACCGCGTTTCTGCTGGGTGATGTGGGAAGGCTCCACCCGGCTCCCGAGGTGGCTCGTGGACGTCGGTGTGCGCTTCTTGATTCCCGATCGCATCGCGCCGGGCGTGCTCTGAGAGCGGGCATTGGAACGGGAAGCCTTTCGTGCGGCCATGCTGAACTCCTCGTGCCCGTGCCGTATCTTGGTAATGTCGTCGCGGGGCAACGCACCCTTATGGTATCATCCCACGATGCAGTCCAAGGCGAAAACTGTCAGCGAGTACATCGCCTCTCTCCCGGCAGAGCGCAAGGCCGCCATGGAAGCGGTGCGCACGGTGATCCTCGAGAACTTGGACAAGGGCTATCAGGAGGGCATGACGTACGGCATGATCGGGTACTTCGTGCCCCACACCATCTACCCCGCCGGGTACCACTGCGACCCCCGCCAGCCGTTGCCGTTCGCGGGGCTCGCAAGTCAGAAGCAGCACATTTCCGTGTACTTGATGGGTATGTACTGCGGCTGTGTGGGCGAGCAGGAAACAGAGCTGGTGAGGTGGTTCCGCGACGCCTGGGCAAAGGCGGGCAAGAAGCTCGATATGGGCAAGGCCTGCGTGCGTTTTAAGAAGTTGGAAGATGTGCCGTTGGACGTGCTCGGCGAGGCGATCCGGCGCGTGCCGCTCAAGAAGTTCATCGATCACTACGAGCAAGGTCTGGCTGCAATGAGCGGGGGCAGATCATCCCCGGCCAAGAAGACTCAAGGCCGAGCTAATCCCGTGCCACCGCGCATGAAAGCGGCCAAAAAGGTCGGGAAAAGAGAGCCAATCAAGGACCATTCGCGCTGAGTTTTCCCCAATCCGACGACACAGCTTTCCCGGCAACTTGGGTGAAAATCGCTCACAACCCTAACCGAGTGCAAAAACTGGGTGGTGGTGGTTACAAAGTCCGAGGATTGTGGTATCTTGATAGTGCTGCTTCAAGCCTCCGCACGTTCTGTGCGGCGCTTCGTGTCCAACAGCGCGGTGTTTCGGGCCGGTGCCGGTTTCACGGAACGAGTGTGAGTGGGAAGATACGTGAAGGAGTCGCCATGCGCTTCTGCCGTCGTGCGTTCACTCTCATCGAACTGCTGGTGGTCATCGCCATCATCGGCTTGCTGGTGGGCCTGCTGCTGCCCAGCCTGGGCAAGGCCAGGGAGACCGGGCGTTCGCTCCGCGAGCTTGCGGCCATCAACCAGATCCAGAAGTTCCACGCGGCGTACTCCATTGATTACCAGGACACACTGATCCCCGCGCGTGTGCCGAAGTTCTGGATCTGGTTCCAGAACTGCCGGATCGACATGTACCCGACCGACCCGTACGACAGCGCGTACAAGATCACGCGCGAGTCCATGCGGAACTGGACGTGGCGCCTGATCCAGCACTCCCGCACGCCCGTTGAGGATGTATGGGTGCTGAATAAGGAGGACCAGAAGCTGTTCAACGACCGCGGCTACGCGGGCCGCACGACGGAGGGCAACCGCCTCGCGTCGTACCCCGACACCTCCTATCCCGGCGCTGTCGCAACGCACCCCTCCTTCGGCATGAACTCCGTTTTCGTCGGCGGCGACACCAACTTCTCAGGGCACAAGCACCACGGCATGAGCCGGTGCGGGTTCGACACAGTCATCCCGGGCGGCAATCCAGTATCGCAGGGCGGGCTGTTTTACATGCGTCGCACCGCCGACGTGCGCAACCCATCCGACATCATCACCTTTGCCGGCTCGCGCGCGGGCGATGTGTCCGGTACCGCTTACCACAACAACGGCCGCAACGCCGCGGATTCAGCGACCGCCAAGCGGGATGGGCACTTCCGCGTGCTCCCGCCCACGTCCGTACCGACGTCCGACCCCGACCACGCCTTTGGCATCACCATGGCGAACGGTTGGTCTCCGACCGCGCCCAACACGTGGGACCCCAAGCTCCCGCAGAGCACGTTTGGGTATCTCAACGCCCGGTACTTCAACACCGTCGCGATTGTCCACTTTGACGCCAGCGCCAAGCGGATGAAGATCGAAGACCTCAAGAACATGAAGTACTGGGACAACTTCGCGCCGGAGAACACGAATACCGCCACCGGCGTGTACACGTGGCGTCCCAGGGTCTAGAGGATTCACACCTCGTCCTACGCTCGCGCGTGGGAGAGGTTCCTGCTATCCCGGTTATCTGCGGCCCGACCGCCGGCGGCAAGTCCGCTCTCGCGGTGTCGTTTGCGCTGATGCTTCGCGAGCGCGGCGTGACCGCAGAGATCGTCACGGCCGACGCGTTCCAGGTGTACCGGGGCATGGACATCGGCACCGCGAAGCCCACGCGCCCAGAGATGCAGGGCGTGCGCCACCATCTCATAGATCTTGTTGACCCCTCGCACCGCTTCAGCGCGAGCGAGTGGCTCGCCGCTGCAACCCAGACAATCGAGGACTGCCAGAGGCGCGGTGTGCTCCCAATCGTTGTCGGCGGCACGCACCTGTACATCAGGCTGCTCGTGGATGGCATGTTCGAGGGGCCTGCTGCGAACGAGTCCCTGCGGGCAGAGCTCTCCGCAATGGGCCCCGCCGCCCTGCGGGCCGAGCTGGAACGGGTGGACCCCAACTCCGCGCGTCGCCTGCACCCCAATGACCTGCGACGGACGATCCGCGCTATCGAGGTGTTCCGGTTAACGGGGAAGGCAATATCGGATCAGCAGGTGCAGTGGGGGGTGGGGGACCACCAGTACCAATACCGGCTCATCACCCTGACGTGGCCCAGCACTCTCATCAACACCCGAATCAACGCCCGCGTGAAACAGATGATGAATCGAGGGCTGGAGTCCGAGGCACGCACGCTGTGGGCGCGTGCTGCGTTTGGACCAACAGCGCGGGAAGCGCTCGGGTATAAACAATTGATTGACCACTTTGAGGGTCGGCATTCCCTCGAAGAGGCGGTCGAGAAGATCAAAATCGAGACACGCCGGTTCGCCAAGAACCAGCGGACGTGGCTGAAGCGGCTGCGCATGAAACCCGGCAGCATCAATATGGATGTGGAAGTGTCGCCCGTTCAGAAATGGCCCGTCGAGGTTGTGAGAGAGTTTGGCTACTAAAGTAGGTGGAACGACCTGGTGATAATATCCAAACAAAATACAAACTTTTATCCTCTCACCTTGACATATGCTCGTGGGTCCCCTTTCCTGATCCCGCTGGCATAATCGATTAACCACCCAAATAGGGCATAGGCTTACGCTCCACGAAAGAATTCCCATGGCGAAACGGCCCGCCAAGTCAAAGTCCGCAGCATCGGCGACGGCGACGAAGGAAGCGCCGGCTCCGCGCGGCAGGAAGGGCGGACGCGGCGGCAAGATGCAGTCTTACACCGCGGGGGCGGCCAAGGACAAGCACCTCGTCATCGTCGAATCGCCCAGCAAGGCGAAGACGATCAACAAGTACCTGGGCAAGGACTTTGTCGTGCTTGCAAGCGTGGGTCACGTGCGGGACCTGCCCAGCAGAAACCCCAAGGGCGTCAAGAGCCCCGTGCCGGGCGTGGACCTGCAGCACGACTTCAAGCCCACCTACGTCGTGAGCGAGGGCAAGGAGCGGGTGATCCAGGACCTCAAGCGCGCGGCGAAGGACGCGATCGGGACCGGGATGGAAGTCTGGTTCGCAACCGACTTGGACCGCGAGGGAGAGGCGATCGCGTGGCACCTTGCGCAAGAACTGGGCATCGCGCCTTCCAAGGCGAAACGCGTGGTGTTCGCCGCGATCACCAAGAGCGAGATCGACCGCGCGTTCAAGAACCCGCACCCGATCGACGAGGACCGCGTGAACGCGCAGCAGGCGCGGCGCATCGTGGACCGCATTGTGGGGTACCAGGCGTCACCCCTGCTCTGGAAGAAGGTGGCACGTGGGCTGTCGGCGGGGCGTGTGCAGAGCGTTGCGGTACGGTTGATCGTCGAGCGCGAGCGGGAGATCCGCTTCGTTGCGCGGCGCGTTCGCGGGCACGGTGTAGTTGCGCGCGCCGCAGACCGTGCAGACGTAGTGCGGCGCCAGGTTGCCGTGCCCGTTCTCCGGTTTCGGCGGCAGCGAGATCTGGGCGCGCAGCGGGGCGGCGAGTGCCGCGAGAGCGAACACGAGCGCGGACGAAGACGCGAGGCGGGTGACGTGGGCCATGTCGATGCGCGAGCGTGCGGGAGATCGGGCGGAGACGGTCGAGCGGAGACGGTCGATCCGGGCCGGCGGGCGCGCGGCCGCGCGTCCCCTACCCGTGCGGGG
>CALLYM010000161.1 GCA_937858155.1 uncultured Phycisphaerales bacterium
GCTGGTCTGCACGGCGTCCAGGATGTCGCGTCCGGCAAGGTCGATGGCGGTCGCGGTGTTCCAGGGGAGTTCGATCTTCGCCTTCTGGGCGCTGATCATCGCGGTGATGACGTGGTTGACGCGCCCGCCCGCGAGGTAGTGGGTCTCGATTGCGTTGGTGGGGATGTCCATGCCCGCTTTGACGGCGCGGATGCGGTTGATGACGATGGTGCGGAGGTCGACCTTCCGGAACCGCATGCCGATCATGTCGAAGAGGCTGACGCTGGCGTTCGACACGGTGGCCTGGATCCACAGTCCCAGGAACTGCAGCAGGAACGCGATGAAGATGAGCACGAAGATGCCGGCGACGATGGAAATGGCGATCCAAACGGCAGTCATGTGCGGCGAATCCTCTCTGGAACCTCACCCTGGATCAGCTACCCGCTGGTTCTGGTGTGGGGCTGGCGAGTATAGAGGGTGAACGGCGAAGGGCGCGGTCCAACAAACCCGGGCTACACCTCGCGCACCTTAATCAGCTGAAGATCTGCGTGTGTAACCCGAACGCGCGTGCCGGCGGAGAGGAAGCTGGTTTCGCTCAGGACCTCGTGGCGGACGCCCTCGATGTCCACCTTTCCCACAGGGCGCAGGTCGGTCAGCACGGTGCCCTGCTTTCCTACCAGCGCTCTGCGGGCCGCCTTCGCGGCTTCTTCTTTCTGCCTGTCCTGGCGCAGTTGCTCTTCTGTTGGAGCGCCGATGATGCGTTTGCCCAGCGGGGTGTGCGGCCAGATCTTCATGCCGAAGCCCACGCCGATGGGGGCGAGCACGATCAACGCCAGCCCGGTGCTGACACCCCAGGTCGTGTCGTACTTGAACATGCAGATCACGCCCGTCAGCGCCAGCACGCCGCTCGTGAGCCCCAGGGCCCCGTGGGAGGGCACAAAGAGCTCTGCAAAGCCGAGCACGACGGCGAGGCCGATCAGCACTATTCCCCATATGAGCATTGTGTCCATGTGGAGACTTCCCTGTTTCTATGCTCGATGATAGGTGGGAGAATCTGGCGCCGTGTCGCTCAACGTACGCGGATTGAGACTCGACGAAGTGATCGCCCCCAAACAGACAACCCCAGCTTGTGGGCCGGGGTGTCGGGGACGGATGACGGTGTTGGAAGCTCAGGACTGATTCGCACGCTTTGCGCGGCGGCGGGCAGCGAAGGCTGCGAGTCCGAGGCCGGCGGCGCCCGCGTAGGCGGCGGGGGGGAGTGGCACGACCACAACCTGGTTGCCTGTGTCGCAGGCAGCGAAGATGCCGTCATAGCAGCCTGTGTTCCAGCCCGTCAGCTGGCCGGACGAGCCGTAGCTGGAGCCAACGGTGTCGAACGAATTGATCCACAGGCCGATGGTGCTGGCGAAGCGGATGCCGTCCCAGGCTGCGGTGCCGTTGGGGCCGGGGTTTGTGGGAACGTGCCCGTTGATGGTGGTTGCGTTGATATTGAGCGTGTAGGTGCGTGTGTTGTTGGCGGTGTCGGCGACGGTCGCTGAATTGATCCACGCAAGGTCGTTCTTGGAGTGGATCATGTCCGGTGAGGTCGTGCCGAAGGACGCGCCGTTGCCGTCGTAGAAGGACGTGGACCACGACTGGCCGTTGTAGGCATACGCGGTGAGCTTGGGGCTCGAGAGCGAGGCGGCGTCGAAGTACACGATGGCCTGCTCACCGCGGTTGTTGGGGTTGGAGGTGCCGTCACCGACGCGGATGGTGAGGGCGTTGGTCACGCGGTTGCTGAACACCACGTTGATCAAGTAGTTCTTGGTGGTCGTGTCGTACTCCGTGTGGAGTGTCTTGAACGTCCCGCCGCCGTTGTTGGTGGTGACGTTGGGGTTGGGGCTGGAGGAAGCCCAGTCCCAGGTGTAGTGGGCGGCAGAGGCGGAGCCCGCGGCGAGGGCGAGGGCGGTGATGCTGAGCAGGGTGGTTGTCTTCATGACATTGGTCCTCGTCTTGGGTGTCCACGGGTCGACACGGGGGCAGCCTGGGCGTCGTGCCCTGAGCGTGCGGACAAGATGCACCAACAACCACCAGATTGCAAGGAAAGTTGCGCCAGGCGGTGCGGTCAATCTGTAGTTACACAGGTACTTGGACGCGTGGCGCCGCGTGTTGGGACGTGCGTAAGCCCCCCAACGTCCGAGTTGCAGTATCATGCCCGCATGAAGGCAACTTTCCGTCGTGCGGGGCTGATCGTGTGCGCAGCGTGCTTGGTGCGGAGCGCGGTCGCGGATGTCTCCCTGCCTGCCATGATGGGCGACGGCTGCGTGCTGCAGCGCGAGACGGATGCATCGGTCTACGGCTTTGCAGCGCCTGGAGAAGTTGTGACGGTGCGGCCCAGTTGGCTCAAAGAGGGCGAGCAGCCTGTGACCGTGACGACGGACACGAAGGGCCTGTGGACAGCAGGCGTTTCGACCCGCGGAGTCGGGGCAGGACCGCACACCATCGACGTGCGGGGAACCAACGCGGTCACCATCCGCGACGTGCTGATCGGCGAAGTCTGGGTGTGCTCGGGGCAGAGCAACATGGAGTGGTCGCTTTCGGCGAGCGCTGGGGGCGACGCGGCGGCGAAGGTTGCGGACCCCCGGGTGCACCTGTTCACCGTGACCAATACGACTTCGCTCCATGACCGGCTGGACGTGGGTGGGTCGTGGGCACCAGCATCGGCCGCGTCATCCCCGAACTTTTCAGCCGTGGGGTACCACTTCGCCCACCGCATGCGGGAGGCCATGAACGTGCCGATCGGCGTGGTCTCCGCCGACTGGGGGGGGACGCGTGTCGAAGCCTGGATGAGCGACAAGGCTCTGGGGGGCATCGATGCGCTCAAGGACGAGCTTTCGCTTCAATCCAGAGCGAGGGACCCGCAGACACGACCCGCGGGCGATGAATCACTGGAGCGCAAGTGGTGGGGGATGTTCGATGCGGCGGGCGGCGTTCCGGGGGCGTGGCGCAGCGAGGGGTTTGACGATTCGGCGTGGAAGACAGCCGCGCTGCCCGCGAACTTTGCCGACGACCTTGCATCGTTCGACGGTGTCGTGTGCTACCGACGCACGGTCAAGGTCGCGGCGGAAGCACTTTCAAACCCCAAGGCAACGATCACACTCTCGCTGGGGCCCATTGACGATCGCGACGAGGCGTATGTCAATGGCACGCTTGTTGGCGCGACGTACGACGACAACAAGTGGTCTGAAAGCCGTGTGTACCAGGTACCGGCTGGGTTGCTCCACCCCGGCGACAACACCATCGCGATCGCCGTGCTTGATACGGCAGGGCCCGGCGGAGTGTTTGGCGAAGCGTCGCAGATGACGCTTGCCGTTGGCAACGCGAAGCCCATTTTGCTGGCGGGCGATTGGAAGTATCACCCGGGCGTGACGGCTGGCAAGCTCCCACCACAGCCCAGGGCCTTTGAGGTGAACCCTAACAGCCTGGGTGTGCTCTACCGCGGCATGATCGCCCCGCTGACGCGTCACACCGTGGGTGGTGTGATCTGGTACCAGGGCGAGTCCAACGTGGGGCATGCGGACGAGTACGCGGTGCGATTCCCGGCGATGATCGCCGATTGGAGGCGTGCATTTGCGCGGGATCAGATGGGCTTCTACTTCGTGCAGATCGCGCCTTACCGCTACACGCGCGACATGGGTGAGGCGGCGCTGCTCCGCGAGGCGCAGGCGAAGGCTCTCTCTCTGCCGCACACGGGGATGGCCGTGACCATGGACGTTGGAGACCCCGGGGACATCCACCCGCGTGACAAGCGGACGGTTGGGAGGCGGCTTGCGGAACTGGCGCTCGCGGACATGGGGGCGATCACGGACCCGGGGCTGACCAACTACCCAACGGTGCTTCGGACGCGCGACCTTGGGGGCGGGGTGATGGTGGCGGACTTCAACATCGCCCAGGGGGAGCTCGTGACACGGGGGGAGGAACTCTTGGGATTTGAGCTTGCCGGTGCGGACAAGCGGTTTTTCCCGGCGCAGGCGACAATCCGCGGCAATACGGTGGAGGCGTGGAGCGGCAGCGTGCCGACACCAGTCGCGATGCGCTACGGGTTCTGCGCTGCGTGTGAACCGACGCTTGAGTCACGGGCGGGCCTCCCGGCGGTGCCCTTCCGGAGCGATACCTGGGCGCTGGGCGAATGGACGAATGATCAGGAGGCTGAGCTCACACGCCTGCGTGGGCGCGAGCCGGGGTTTCGATCGTTGTTTGACGGCACTCTCCACGGCTGGACCAACGTCAACACCTTCCCGTCCACGTGGACGGTGGGCATGGATGAGCGCGGTCGGCCCCTGATCCATTGCACGGGCACGCCCACGGGTGTGCTGCGGACCGATGAGCAATTCGAGAACTTCGTGCTGGAGTTGGAGTGGCGGCACCTGCGGCCCAAGTCCAACGCGGGGCTCTTCGTCTGGTCCGATCCGATCACTGCGCGCGGGCAGCCGTTTACTCGCAGTGTTGAGGTGCAGGTGATGGACGGCATGGAAGACACGTGGTACACGAGCGACGGGGACGTGTTCCCCATCCACGGGGCGACCATGACGCCGCTCACTCGGCCGAGCGGTAACCGGGCAATGCCGATCGAGAAGCGCATGAACCCAAGCCCGCGGTGGAACCATTACCGGGTGGAGTGCGTGAACGGGGAGCTTTCGCTCGCGGTCAATGGGGAGGTCGTGACGCGCGGTAAGGACATCATGCCACGGAAGGGGTACATCTGCCTGGAATCGGAGGGGGGGCCGATCGACTTCCGGAATATCCGCGTCAAGGCGTTGCCGGGTGCATCAGGCGGGCTCGATCCCGCTCGCTCGGCGGACGTGGACGAAGGGTTTGTGTCGCTCCTTTCAGATGGGGCGCTGACCAAGTGGGACATGGCGGAGGGGCTCCAAGGCCACTGGGCCATGGACGACTGGGTTCTGAAGTACGACGGGAAGGCGACGCACCTCAAGACGAAGAAGGAATACCGCAACTACGAACTGATCGCCGATTGGCGTTTTCCCGGGAAGTCCCGGGATGACAGCGTGCCGCTCATTCTTCCCGACGGGAGCGCCAAGACCGACGTGGGCGGCAAGGTGGTCACGGCGGCGATCAAGAACTTTGGCGATAGCGGTATCTACCTGCGCGGCACCGAGCGGTCACAGGTGAATATCTGGTGCTGGCCTGTTGGTTCGGGCGAGCTGTGGGACGTCCGCAACGACAAGAACGTCAGCAAGGAAGTGCGTG
>CALLYM010000162.1 GCA_937858155.1 uncultured Phycisphaerales bacterium
AATGTTCTCGCGCTGGCGCATGCCGCTACGGGCATAGGGTTCTCGGCATGACAGCGAGCGTGAAGTTTCTGAGCAGACCCCCATGCCCGTGACGTCATGCCGTGAGGACTTTTCCTGCCTTTCAGCGCCAGAGGCCCTTGTTCCAGCGTTCGAGGAGCGCCAGGCCGCCGTCCGCGACGCCGATGGCGTTGGGGATGTACTGGGGCGCGGCGTTGGGGCCCATCCACCGCACCGGCAGGCCTTGCAAGGAGCCCAGGATGACGGTGCCGCTGTCGTTCACGTC
Organism: uncultured Phycisphaerales bacterium; assembly: GCA_937858155.1. Lineage (GTDB taxonomy): Bacteria > Planctomycetota > Phycisphaerae > Phycisphaerales > UBA1924 > BJHL01. The sequence goes on from CALLYM010000162.1 coordinate 284, forward strand.
GCCGACGGTGCCGGCCTCGAAGGGCACGAACGTGGGCAGGAGTCGGAGGCCGCCCTGCATGTCCCACACGAAGGGTCGCTTGTTGGCCTGCTGGTCGTAGGTGTCGCCCGCGACCAGCGACGCGTCGAAGTTGGAGTCGATGGTGAAGTTGAAGACGCTGTCGGAAACCAGGCCGTGGTAGAGCCATCCCTGGCCGGGGAGCCAGGACGCGCAGTCGATGTTGCCCGCGTCCTCGTGCGAGCCCAGGACCTGCTGGCCGTCGCCCGAGAGGCCGTACGCGAAGGACACCGCGTCGGGCACGGAGTACTCCATGGTGTTGGTCCATGTGTCGTAGCGGAAGGCGGCGACGCTCGTTGTGCCGGCGGGGGCGTTGGCGGCGCCGGCGACGTACCGGCCGTTGGACGACACGCCGCGGCCCGCGGAGGAAGGAAGGCCGCTGATGGCGGGGAGGAGGGTGATGGGCTGGCTGGCGCGTTTATAGAACGCGCGCGGGGTGCCTGATGTTGTCGAATACCCCACCACGGTGCTGCCGTCGGAGGAGAGGCGGTTGACCATCCCGTTGCCCACGGTGAGGAGGCTGAAGGACGTGGCCCGGGCCTGGTGAGCGGTGGCTGCGAGCGCGAGTACAACCGGCCAGCGGAAACTGATACGCGTGGATGCCATGTGTTTCTCTCCTCTTCTGCCGGCAGGGCTGCGGTGGTGCTCCAATTCTATCGGTTGTATCAGGAAGCCTGAAGAAGGGCCATCGCTCTGCTTGTTCGCTATCCTTTCGTATGCGAGCCATTATCACGGGCCAGATCGGCATGGAGAAGAAGCCCTACCTCGACGCCGCCGCGCGGTTCGCGGGGGAGCAGGGGGAATCGCTGCGCGTGTACCACGTGGGCGACATGATGTACCGCGAGGGGACGGACGTGCGGCCTGGGCGGATCCTGGACCTCCCGATTTCGAGGCTGAACTCTCTACGCCGAGCGGCGTTCAAGGACGTCATCAGCACGTCGCAGGGCGAGAAGAACATCGCGGTGAACACGCACGCGACGTTCCGCTGGCGGCACGGGCTGTTCAGCGCGTTCGACTATGACCAGATCGCGGCGATGAAGCCCGATCTTTTCATCTGCCTTGTGGACAACATCGAGGTGGTGCACGACCGCCTGCACAAGGAACACGAGATCGACGCGACGCTGAAGGACTGCATGGTGTGGCGCGAGGAAGAGATCCTCGCTACCGAGCTCATGAGCAAGGCGATACCGGGGAGCCAGTTCTACATCCTGAGCCGTGGGCGGCACACGATGACGACGCGCACGGCGTTCCGGCTCACGTGCCGGCCCGGCCTCAAGCGCGTGTACCCGTCGTTTCCCATGAGCCATGTGGTGGACATGCCCGACGTGCTGGCGGAGATCGACCAGTTCCGTGCGGACCTCGCGGAGCACTTCATTACTTTTGACCCCGGTGATGTGGACGAGAAGCTGCTGCTGGAGCGGGCGATCGCGGCGGCGCGGGACGGCAAGGAGTTCATCGATGTCGCGCCGCACTCGTTCGGCGGGGCGAAGAGCGGCGACCAGCCCATAAAGGTGCGCGTGCGCGAGGTGCTGGACATCGCGGGCGACATCGACGGCCAGATCTACATGCGGGACTTCAAGTTGATCGACCAGAGTGACATGATCGTGAGCCTTGTGCCGGAACTGCCGGGCGGGATTCCTGGCCTGTCCAGCGGCGTCGAGCGCGAACTGCACCACGCATTTGAGCACACCAAAGAAGTGTTCGTGGTGTGGAAGCCCAAGAAGCACCCCAGCCCGTTCATCACGGAGACGGCAACGCGGATTTTCCGCAGCACGGCGGAGGCGTTGAAGTACTTTGAAGAGAATGGGTACTACGGCGAGCGGAATCTCTTCGGGCACTGAACGAGGACGCGATGAGCCTGCTCGAACAACTCGAACGCGCCAGCAGGGGTTGTTGGCCACGAATCATCAGCGGCGCGTTGGTGATTGCAGTTTCGGTGTTTGCGTTTGTGTTTTTCATTGTGCCCGACTGGAATGACAATCGTCAGGTTCGGTACAAGGACTACGTTGGACCAGCATCGACACTCGCGCGCCGGGACGCTGCGTTGTTCTCTGTGCTTGCCGTAGGCGGCGTGGTGGGCGTTGTAACAGGTATTCTCAACGTGAAGCGACTTCGGCAACTACGAGCGCAAGGCATACGAGATTGAGGCTGGCACCATGAACGTCACATGGGACATTGAGTTGGCCAGGAAGCGTGGCTGGTCGCGCGTACTCATGGGGGCGCTCATGCTTGGTTTTGTTGCGTTTGCAGCCACGGTCATCGTCGTGCCGGACTGGAACAACCAGGCCGCCAATCCGACCGATCATTGCGGGCCAACCATGTCCGCTCGCGCGCACAAGATAGCTTGGGTAAGCGTCGTTCTGGTTGCCGCAGGAACGTACTGCGCAGTCTCCGGCTTACGAAATGTCCTGTATGCCAGAAGGCTGCGAAAACTGCCACAGCCTGACTAGCCACACCAGCTACCAGAGCTGGGGTTGCACAACGCCCTGAGTGCTGGTACGCTGATCTTTCTTGCCCGGGCCGCGGGTGCCCGGACGCAGTCCTCGAAAGGAAGCAACCGATGGGTACTACGAAGTTCATCGTCCTTAGTCTTGTTGGTCTAGGCCTCGCCGGACTTGTCGGCTGCGCGACGGGCGGCGGAGCCCGTGCCGTTGCTCCGGCGTCCGCCGAGCAGAAGACCAGCCTGCTGGGCGCGGTCCAGAAGCTGAACGGCCAGTGGGAGACGATGGACGAGAAGGGCCAGTGGGGCCCTTACGGCTCCTTCACGGCGGGCAGCGGCGGCACGGCGGTGCGTGAGGTGATGTTCCCCGGCACCGAGCACGAGATGACGAACATGTACACGATGGACGGCGACGCCGTCCTGATGACGCACTACTGCGCGATGGGCAACCAGCCCCACATGAAGTGCCGCCAGGCGACCAAGCACAGCGACGGATCGGTGTCGCTGGCGTTCGAGCCCGCGGGCGTCAGCGACCTGAACGCCGGCGACGAGGCCTACATGGGCAAGATGACGCTGACCAGCAATGCCGATGGCACGCTGACGCAGGAGTGGTGGCAAATCAAGCAGGGGAAGGTGACGGGCGAGCACCACATGGTGTTCAAGCTTCGGCGCAAGGGGTAAGAGCGCAATCCCGGGGGAGCGGAGAAGGGTTGAGCAACGCGTTGGGTGCGGTTTTGTTGTCGAACAGGGCGGGTGCCTTCTGCTTCTGAGCAGGGGCCTTCCCGTTCTTCACCCTTCTCCGCCCGGTGCTGCGGCCCTCCGCGATCTGTTTTTGACAGAAAGGACCTCATGAGGATGTACCTGCTCTACGCCGCGCTCATCTTCGTCGGCCTCATCCTACTCGCCGCGGGGGTGCTGGGGGTTCTGGGTCGGCGGCTGCCGGCGGAGCACACCTCGTCGGGCAGCATCGAGCTGGGCGCATCCCAGGAGGCTGTCTACACACTCATCAACGACATCGGGAAGTTCCCCGAGTGGTGCAAGGACTTCACAAAGATGGAGCGCCTGCCCGACGAGAACGGCAAAGAAACGTGGCGGCAGTTCATGGGGCGCAACTCGTTCAAGAGCGTGAACGAAACCATGGAGCCGCCGCGCCGCGTCGTGCATCCAAGGCAGAAGATTCAAAGGCGAATGCATGACTACCACAGTTTCCCAGACCTACCGTGAAGCGGGCGTCGACATCGACGCCGGTGACGAACTGGTCGAGCGCATCAAGCCGCTGGTCCGTCGCAGCGCCCGCCGCGAGGTGATCGGTGGCCTGGGCGGATTCGGCGCCTTGGTGGAGATTCCCCTGGACCGCTATCGCCGGCCGGTGCTGGTCTCGGGCACCGACGGGGTGGGCACCAAGCTGCGGTTGGCCATTGATTACGCCGGTCACGATACGGTGGGCATCGATTTGGTCGCGATGTGCGTCAACGACGTGCTGGTGCAGGGTGCCGAGCCGCTGTTCTTTCTCGACTATTTCGCCTGCGGCCGGCTCGACGTGGACACCGCCGCGCGCGTGGTCGGCGGCATCGCGCGCGGCTGCGAGGAATCGGGCTGCGCCCTGATCGGCGGCGAGACGGCCGAGATGCCCGGCATGTATCCGCCGGGCGAATACGACTTGGCGGGCTTTTGCGTCGGCGCGGTGGAGAAGTCCAAGATCCTCGACGGCAGTCAGGTGGCCGAGGGTGACGTGATCCTCGGCCTGGCCTCCAGCGGCGTACATTCCAACGGCTTTTCGCTCGTGCGCAAATGCATCGAACGCGCGGCCGGCAACCTGCCGGCAACGCTGGACGGCAAGCCCTTCCGCGAAGCCGTGATGGCGCCGACGCGCCTGTACGTGAAGCCGGTTCTGGCCGCGCTGGCCGCGCACCCCGTCAAG
>CALLYM010000163.1 GCA_937858155.1 uncultured Phycisphaerales bacterium
GAGCGCGCTCTCCGGCGGTGAGCGCCGGCGCCTCGAGATCACCCGCGCGCTGGTGATCGCGCCGTCGTTCATCCTGCTCGACGAGCCCTTCGCCGGCATCGACCCGATCGCGGTGATCGACATCCAGAACATCATCGTCCAGCTCAAGGAGCGGGGCATCGGGGTCCTCTTGACGGACCACAACGTGCGCGAGACCCTCGGCATCTGCGATCGCGCCTACATCTTGAACGACGGGCAAATTCTCGAGGAGGGAACCCCGGAGAAGATTGCCGCCAGCCCGAAAGCTAGAGAGATCTATCTCGGCGAGCGGTTTCGGCTCTAGGCAGCATCCATGGCGTACGAACAGAGAATCGGACTGTCGCGGCGGCTCACGCAGAGCCTCGTCATCACGCCGCAGCTCAAGCACGCGATCAAGATCCTGCAGCTCTCGCGCGCGGACCTCGAGCAGCTCGTCGCGGAGGAGGTCGAGCAGAACCCGACCCTCGAGTCGCTCGAGCTCGGCCAGGAGGAGATGGAGCTCGACGCGGAGGCGCCGACGCCCGACGAGCGGATGCCGGAGCTCGTCGATCCGACCTCCACCGACGTGGCCCCGGCTCCCCAGGCCGACGAGACCCCGAGCGAGCTCGCGCCGGAATCGTCGAACCTCGGCGACATCAACTGGGAGGAGTACCTCTCCGACTACGCCAACAACTTCACCCAGGGCTCGATGTCCGCCGGCAGCGCCGGCGATGCCGCGCGGTGTTCCAGCGCAGGCCGGTTTCCTTGTGCACCTGAAGGCATTCGTCCCACCGGATGATGACCGATCCGCCCTCGCTCCAGAATCGAACATCGGGCTGTCCAGGCTGGTAGCCTCCTGCGAGATTGGGCGCTTCGAGCCACCAGCCCGCTGCGTGATCCCAGAAGTCCGAACGCGCTGCGAACTGCTCCATGTCTTCTCTGGTTGGTTGCGTCGGGCGCGGTGTCCAAGACGATTCTGACCAGCGGTACGACCGTTCATCAAAGGCTTTGTGAAGTTCTGGGGTACGGACCAAGTCCAATAGGTCTGGAGGGATGGGGTCAATCGCGTGCGGCAATAGTTCCAGCACGTCATCGAGCAGTCGGATGACGTTGTAGTCAAGGAACGGTGTGCGCCATTGCCGGTGTGGAGTGGCCTCGATCAGTCGTGGATTCAGATGGAACAGCTCCACACCGCCTGCGTCGAGGGTGTACCAGCCGTCGGTCAGGCCGTACCAGTGCAATGACTCTCTGCCTTGTTTGTCTTGCCAACGACAAACGTCCTCGATCGGCCAGAGGCCAAACTTGAAGAGCGGAGGAGTTGGTTGGGGAGTGAGTTCGGTCAATTCTTCACCCAATTCAAACGGTACGACTCTGCTTTTCAGAGCAGGGGTATCGGTGGGAGTTGTTGGGCGCACTCGACAGAATGTGCTCAGGCTTGCGCCTGAGCCTCTATGGGAGTTCGGGTTCTTCGAAGTCGGGGCGTTGGTCGCTGCCGCCGCCGTCGCGGTGGTAGTCGGGTGGGCCGGTTTTGGGGCGGTTGCCGAAGGAGGATCCGCGCGGGGGTTGGTTGGCTGCGTTGGGCGGGGTGGGTTTGACGTCGAAGGCGTCGAAGGGCGCGTCGTCGTCGCCGCCGACGGGGATGTCCATGGCGGGCGCTTGGGAGGCCGGCGCGGAGTTGATCCAGGAGGGCGAGCCTTCTGCGGGTTTTTTGCCGGGGAAGGCGCTCGCGGCGTGGGAAGGTGAGGAATAGCTGCCGCCGCTTGGGCCGAACTGCTGGTCGATGCCTGCCATGCCGCCGGGGGCTCTGCTCATGGTGTCGAGGTTGCGGAAGCGCGTGGTCTTGCTGTCCCAGAAGAGTTTGACGACGCCGGTGGGGCCGTTGCGCTGCTTGGCGATGATGACCTCGGCCACGCCGATCTTGTCGGGGTTTTCGGCCTTCCAGTCTTCGTCCTGGACGTGGTAGTACTCCTCGCGGTGGAGGAGCATGATGACGTCGGCGTCCTGCTCGATGGAGCCGGACTCACGGAGGTCGCTCATGCGGGGGCGGTTACCCTCGCGGCTTTCGCTGGCGCGGTTGAGCTGGCTGAGGCAGATGACGGGGATCTTGAGCTCGCGGGCGAGGGCTTTGACGCCTCGTGAGATGGCGGAGACCTCGACCTGGCGGCTTTCGCGGGCTGCGCCGGGGGCGGTCATGAGCTGGAGGTAGTCGATCATGATGCAGCGCACGCCGTACTGGGCGACCATGCGGCGGGCGCGGGCGCGGAGGTTGAGCACCGTGAGGTCGGCGGTGTCGTCGACGTAGATGGGCGCGGCCTTGAGGTCTTCGGCGGCGAGGATGAGTTCGCGCAGGTCCTTGTCGGGGATTTTGTGGCCGCCTCGGAGGGCCTGGCTGGAGACGCCCGAGCGCGCGCTGAGCAGACGCTGGACGATGGCGTTCTTGCTCATTTCGAGGCTGAAGAGGCCGACGGGCGCGGGCTTGCTGGTGGCGTGGCCGGCGTTGAGACCGCCCAGGGCCATCTGCTCGGCGAGGTTCAGGACCAGTGCGGTCTTGCCCATGGAAGGGCGGGCGGCGAGGACGATGAGTTCGCCGGGCTGGAAGCCCCGCAGGAGTTCGTCGAGTTCGTAGTAGCCTGTGGCGACGCCGGAGAGCCCGCCGCCTTCGAAGTCGGCGGCCTCGATGCGCTTGAGTTCGATCTCGAGGAGTTCGGCGAGGGCCTGTGGGTCGCTGGCGTTCTGCTCCTGGGCGATCTCGAAGACCGCCATCTCGGCCTTGTCCAGGACTTCGCGTGCGCCCTCGGGGCCCAGTTCGCCGGAGTGGTAGGCGTCGTAGATGATCGCGCCGGCGGTGTCGATGAGGCGGCGGAGTTTGGCCTTTTCGGCGACGATCTTGGCGAAGTGCGGGGCGTTGACGGCGCTGGGGACGCAGTTGGCGAGGGTTTCGAGGTAGTCGATGCCGCCGACGGTGTCCAGGACTTTGCGGTCGCGGAGCATGTCGACGAGCTGGACGAGGTCTCCGGAGTGGCGCTGGTCGTAGAGGTCGACGACGGCGCGGTAGATATGGGAGTGGGCCTCGGAGTAGAAGTCCTTCTCGTTGCGGACGAGGGAGAGTGCGTCGGGGACGACCTTGGGGTCAAGAATGAGGGAGCCCAGGAGGCTCATCTCGGCCTCGAGTGCCTGTGGGGGCTGGCGGTCGAAGAGCTCCTTGGCGGAGATGGGCGCGGGGCGTTCGTTCCACCTGCCGCCACGACCCTTGAATTGTCCGCGATCCTCACTCACGCTGCGCCTCCGTGCGTCTTGTATGTGGATAGGACGGCGTTCCGCCCAACCGTAAGGGCGGACGGTAGCGGGAAGGCGGGGAGTGGCTTCGGGTTCCGACAGGGTGGCCCGTGAGCGTGCCTGTAAGTGCTGACGCTGCAACCGTGCCGGGAAGGAAGGGAATTGCGCTTCGAGAGTTGTGCACGTTGTTTCCACAGACGAATGACAGGTTATTGAGTGGGAGTTATCGCGACGTGGCGTTCTTCCTTGATGGGCTCGGGGCTTTTCCCGCCAAGTGGGGAGGGAGAAGTGGCCGATGGTGGAACGACACCCCGCCCAGGAGGAGGGGCGGTGTGTCCGAATTCCTGGGGCAGGCAGTGCTGGAGCACGCGATGGCGAAGCCGCGAAAACTGCTAAGCGCAATCGAGGTGCAGGCGATGCAGGAGGCGCTCTCGACGCGCCTGGACTCGGTGGGGCTGCCGAGCCAGCCCGAGGTCGCGATGCGGCTGCTGGAGCTGTCGCGGAATTCGAACGCGCAGATCGCGGACTATGTCAAGGTGATCCGCAACGACCAGGCGGTGCTCGGCCGGGTGATGCGCCTTGCGAACAGCGTGTTCTTTGCGCAGCGGAAGCCGGTCAGTGCGATCGACCGGGCGTGCGTGGTGCTGGGGATAGACCGCTTGAAGGCGGTGTCGCTGGGCTTTCACTTGTCGCGGGCGGCGCAGGTGCCGACGGACCGTGACTATTCCCGGCAGATATGGGGCGAGTCGCTGTACCGTGCGTGCCTTGCGTCGGAGATGGCCCGGCTGACGGCGCCGGGTGTGATCAGCGAGGCGTTCGTGATCGGCCTGATGATGGACGCGGGGCTTCCGCTCATGCCGACGCTGGCGGGGGACAAGTTCCGCACGATGCGCGACCAGAGGCCTTCGCCGGGCCGGCTGGCGCGCCAGGAGTTTGATGATCTCCCGTTCACGCACATCGACGTGATCGCGGTGCTGGCAAAGAAGTGGCGGTTCCCCGACTTGCTGGTGAAGCCTTTGGAGTGGCACCACACGCGGCCGCCGGAGAACAACCGGGACGACGCGCTGAGCCGGCTGCACCGTATCGCGTATGTCGTGGGGCTTGTGGAGCTGACGCCGATCTCGAACAGCGGGCGGATCGCCAAGCCGACGGAGGCCACGCCCGGGGTGGCGACGGCGCAGCGGGTGCTCGCCGTGTCGGACGCGGACATGGCGAAGGCGGTGAAGCAGTCGTTCGGCGAGTACGGGATGGCGATCGACATGTTCAGCGAGGTGGCGCAGGGGCTGACGAACGTGGACGCGCTGATGGACGCGGTGCAGGTGGGGCTCGCGAACGCGATGGACAGCGTGCTGGAGCAGGACCTGGACGCCATCGAGCGGGACAAGGGCATGCGCCTCACGATCGGCGGGCAGCCGGTGGAGCTCGTGAAAGACAGCGACGCGGCGGGGCTGGCGTACCTGTACGACTCGAAGGGGTCGCGGCTGTTGTCGCACCGGTTCGAACTATCGCAGGCAAACCCGCAGGACATTTCCCACGCGCTCGGGCTGGACAACCTGGGCGACGAGGACCTGGGGGCTCTGAAGGAAGGTCTGTCTCGCCTGGCGGCGTAGCGGCGCGCGGGTGGTACACTGGCGCAATGACGCCATTCAATCGTGTGCGCGTGGTGTGCCTGCTCGTGCTCTGCGGAGTGGCGGTGGGGGGGTGCGCACAGCCCGGGACGTACCGCAAGGGTGCGCCGGGGCTGATCGCCCTGATGGCGCCGCCGCCGCCGGAGGAGGCCGCGAAGCTGGCGCGGAACCCTTACAGCGCGAACGACCGGTACGCGGGGACGGCGCAGCTGGCGGGCGAGGCGTACGGGGCGCAGCCGGAGAACTTGCAGATCTACCTGGACAACGCGGGGGATACGGACCCGGGTGTTCGCGGGGCGGCGCTGCGGGCGCTGGGCATGCACGGCGGGGCGGAGCATGCGCCGGTGGTGGCGGCGCACCTAGCGGACGAGGACGCCGGGGCGCGGGTGGAGGCGGC
>CALLYM010000164.1 GCA_937858155.1 uncultured Phycisphaerales bacterium
CGCCCCCCACGCGACGCCGGGCTTCGCGCGCTGGATGGCCAGGGCCGGCGCGGAACTGCTGGCGGATTGCGACCTGATCGCGCCGGTGCCGCTGCATCGCTGGCGCCTCTTGTGGCGGCGCTACAACCAGGCCGCCCTCCTGGCGCTCGCGCTGGGGCGGATCGGCGAAAAGCCGGTCGCGGTCGATCTGCTCCAGCGTCGTCGCCACACGCCCTCGCAGGGCCGGCTTGACCGGGCGCGGCGGCACCAGAACGTCGCCGGCGCTTTCGCCCTGCGTCCGGGGATGCAAGAGCGGGTCGAGGGCGCGCGGATCCTGCTGGTCGACGACGTGCTGACGACGGGAGCCACGATCGCGGAATGCGCCAAGGTCCTGACGAAGGCCGGGGCGGCGGCGGTGGATGTCCTCACCCTAGCCAGGGTCATTCGGCCGCAATAGCGGCTTCGGGGCCGTGACAGGTTGCGCCAGATCGGCGAAACTGGCCCAAGTCGAAGCAACCGATCAGGACGGCCATGGCCCGGGTCGAGATGTACAGTTCGATGTTCTGCGGCTTCTGCGCCCGCGCCTGCACGCCCACCACCTTTGCGTTGAGCAGTTCCATCGCCTGCTTCACCAGGGGGTGCTCGGCGATGCGCTGCTGGGCGCTTGGGGCGTCCGTGAGCGCCACCTGTGGGGCCTCGACACGGACACGAACGGGCACACATGCGGCCTGGGATGCGAGCGACTCCACCTCGTTCACGTAGGAGTTGAAGGACGTGACTGTGTTTGCCGGGACATACACCGCGAGCGTGCCGTCCGCGAAGGACACGGGCGCCGCCACTTCCAGCAAGGTCCGCACGCGACGGTTGGATACGGCGATCGCGAGCAGTCGCTTCCACAGCTCTTCAAGGTTGGCCGGGGGGGTGGTGGGAATGGGTGGTTCGGCGACCACAGTCAATGTGGACGCGGTCTCCGCCGATGCGGGCGCGACCGGGGGCGCGGGCGAGCGTGGGGTTGAGGCCCACCCCCCAACCCCCTCCCGCTGGGAGGGGGGGTGCTCGCCCGTCAGCGTTTTTTTGCGGTGGGTTCCGGTCGGGGGGCCGGAGCCGCGCCCGCGGCCGGCGTGTGCCCCCGCGTGTGCTGCCCGGCGAGCAGGGCTGTGACGTCCGCGAGCTTTTCCGTCATCGCGAGGCGCACGAGCAGGGCGTCGAACAGCGCGCGGGGCACGCTGCTGCTCTTGGTCGCCCGCTGCACACTTTCGCACAGGGCGATCATGTGCACGAGCCCCGCGGCGTCGAACTTCTGGGCCCGGGCCGCCTCTTCCTTCCGCGTCGCGTCCGACAGGTCGACAAGGGTCGTTGCCGGGCCACAGGACGCGAGGATCATCAGGTCCCGCAGCCGGGCGATCAGGCTCTCGATGAGCTGGTCGATTCCGGTGCCTTTCTGCAGGAGTTCGCCCGACGCGGTGAGGGCGGCGCCGGCATCGCCCGATGCACATGCGTCGATCACGCGCCCGATGAGCACGCGGTCGGGCAGGCCCAGAAGCTGCTCAAGCCCCTTCAGCGTCAGGTGTTTTTCGCCGCCCGCGATGAGGCGGTCGAGCATCGTGAGCGCGTCGCGCATCGAGCCGTTGCCCAGCACCGCCACCTGGTGGATGAGCTCCTCGTCGGCGGTGAACTTCTCCTTCTTGAGCACGGCCTTGAGGTGTCCGGCGATGTGGCTGGCGGGGATGTTGCGGAAGTCAAACCGCTGGCACCGCGACTGGATGGTGGGCGGCACTTTGTGGGCGTCGGTGGTGCAGAGGATGAACTTGACGTGCTCGGGGGGCTCTTCCATGGTCTTCAGCAGCGCGTTAAACGCGGCGTTGCTGAGCATGTGGACCTCGTCGATGATGTAGACCTTGTACTTGCCCCGCAGCGGGCGGTACATGCTGTTGGCGATGAGGTCGCGGGCGTTGTCCACGCCTGTGTTGCTCGCGGCGTCGATCTCGATGGTGTCGGTGTCCTTGCCCTGCATGATGAGGTCGTCGACCTCTTTGGAGCCGCCGTTTAAGGCCTTGGCGAAGAGGCGCGCCATGGTGGTCTTGCCGACGCCCCGCGTGCCGCAGAAGAGGTACGCGTGCGCGACGCGGTTAGTCTTGATGGCGTTCTGCAGGGTCTGGGCGATGGGCTCCTGGGCGATGACCTCGTCAAAGCCTTGGGAGCGGTAGCGTCGGGCGAGCACGGTGTAGGCCATGGGCAAGCGTAGTAAGGAACGCGGGCACGACTGCTGCGCCCGCCCTTTGCAAAATCAGGAATTCTGGTATGATGCGGAGAGGTACTCGTCGAGAAAGTGCGTTGGGAGGCGTGCATGTTCGGGTTGTTCCAGCGTGAAAAACCGAGTACGGGCGTGGTGCGGTTCCGGGGGAACATCCACCCCCGCGCCGAGGAATTTGCCCACCTTCACAAGATGGGGGTCGAGGTGCGGCGGAAGGAGTCGGGCCCGGAAGCGCACTGGCACCTGAGGCTGCAGCACCCCGTGTGGGGCAGGGCCGACGTGATCGCACCGCGCAACGCGCCGCCCTTCCCGACGGAGCAGATCGACTTCAGCAACCACCTGGGCAAGCAGGAACGGGCCGATGCCCACGCGGGCGGGGTGGAACTGATGGTCGGTGTCGAGTCCAAGGCGAAGCACGTGCTGCGCGACCGGAAGCACCTGCTGCGGTACATGCGGGCGATCATGGGGGAGGAAGGGGTGCTCGCGTTCGACACGGCGTGCGGCGGGTGCTGGTCCAAGCGTCGGCTGGATGAAGAACTCTCCCACGATGCCGACCTGGATATCTCGTCGATTTTCACTTACCACGCGGTGTGCGACGACGGGTGGAAGCCCGGCAAGGACGAGACGCCGGACGACGCGCCGGTTGAATGGCTGCACACGCACGGGCTGGGCGAGCTGGGCGCGTTCGACTTCGACATTCTCAGGCCCCACCCTTCGGTCACGTCGGGCATTGGGCAGGACGCGATGCGTGCTGTCGCGTTCGGCATCGTGGAGGGGGAGGTAAAGCCCGACACGCCGAAGTGGGTGTTTGTCGGCCCGAACGAGGTGGTGGTCCGCCTTGTGCCTGTGGAGGAGTTTCAGGCCAAGGCCGCGGAGAAGCACCGCGTGCTGCGCTCCCACGACGAGCACCACTCCACCCGGCGTGCGGTGATCTGTGAACCCAGCCCCTCGGGCCTCGCGTTCTGGCGGAGCGGTGCGCCCGAGCCTTCCCGCGCGCTGCAACGCGAGCTGCCGGAGCAGGGCATCATGCACTTCTCGGAGAAAGCAACGGAAGCGATGGCGGTGCGTGCGCGGGGCACGCTGGGCGTGCTGCAGGGGTTCATGCACGAGTTCCGTGAGTTTGAACTCCCGACCATCGCGAAGATGGGCTACAAGACCGATCGCGGGCAGGGCTCGGAGCACCTGTGGTTCACGCTCCACGGCGTCACCGACGCGGGGCTGGACGCGACCCTCGACAGCCAGCCCTTTGACATCAAGAGTCTCAAGCCGGGGCAGCGGGAGGTGCGTCCGGTGGACCGGCTGACGGACTGGGCCATCATGACACCGGTGGGCATGATCACGCCGCGCGACTTCACATACGCGCACGCGATGCGCGCCATGGGGCCCATGTTGCTGGAAATTCTGAAGAAAGAAAACCCGAAGAGTTGATCAGTGGTGCTCGTCCCCCGCCAGCGGCGTGCGGGCGTTCATCATGCAGATGGTCGCGAGGGTCGCGGCGAGGAGGGGGAGGGCGAGGGCAATGGCAAGGATCATGGAGTCGCTCCCGGCAAGGGTTCGGGGCGGGTCTTCTTCACCTGGACGGATCATCGCGATGGTTGACGGGCAGGACACCGACAGCACCGGGCACGCAACGCTTATGGCTGCTGCGGTCAGGCTCTGACCAGGTTCACGCACACGCCCGTGCACCGGGCCCGCCCGTCAACCAACGCGACGACACCAGAGAAACCCGTGGACAATACATTACGGGGCTTGCCGGGCGGCATCCATCCGCCGAAAGGAGAGCGCCCACCCCCCAATCCGTGCAAAAGAGTCACTCCCAACGCACCGGCAGGGGAGTCCTTCTCGTAGACTATGAGGACCGGCATGGACGAGAACCCCCCCTCCAACCCCCTGACCCCCCCACTGCCTGATGTCTCGGGTCAGCCCGGTATCACCCCGCTCTCCCCACATGAGCAGGCGATGCGTCAGCGCACGCTCCTCCTGAAAATCGTTCGGGGAGTGTTCGCGGTCATGGTCACCACGTTCACTGCCCTCGCGATTTACAACGCGCTCAGCTCTTCTGTCGATGGCGAAGGGGAGGCCCTGGGCCTGCCGACGTCCACGTGGGTTGTCGCCGCCGCTGCGCTGCTGATGGTCGCGACGGTGCTGGCCATCGACAAGCTCACGCGGTACAAGAAAATCTCGACCATCGCCGGCACGATGCTGGGCGCACTGGCGGGCCTGCTGGCGACGCTGGCCCTGGGTGGGCTGATCGATCTGATGCTGCAGTCGTGGGTGCCCGACGCCAAGGCGTTTGACCTGCTCAAGCCGATCCTGTTCTCCGTCAAGCTCATCATGGGCATCTGCCTGACGTACCTGGGCGTTATCACGGTGCTGCAGACGCAGGACGACTTCCGGCTTGTGATCCCGTACGTCGAGTTCAGCAAGCAGCTGCGCGGCGTGCGCCCGGTGCTTGTCGATACTTCCGCGCTTGTCGATGGGCGCATCGCGGACATCGCGGGGACCAACTTCGTGCAGTCGCCGCTGGTCATCCCCCGCTTTGTGCTGATGGAGTTGCAGTCCCTCGCCGACAGCGCGGACGCGCTCAAGCGCAGCAAGGGCCGCCGCGGGCTGGACGTGGTCACGCGCCTCCAGCGCTTGGGCACGGTCGACGTATCCATCGACGATACCTTCGTCGCGGGCAAGGCGGTGGACCAGATGCTGGTGGAACTCGCGAGGAGCACGCAGGCGATGGTGCTGACCGGCGACGTGGGCCTGGCGCGCGTCGCCTCGATCAACAGCGTGACGGTCCTGAACCTCAACGACCTCGCGAACGCCACCCGGATGAGCCTGGTCCCGGGCGAAGCCATCACCCTCCGGCTCATGAAGCCGGGAGAGCAGCGCGGGCAGGGTGTCGGATACCTCCCCGATGGCACGATGGTGGTGGCGGAGGACGGCGGCGGCCGCATCGGCGACACCGTGACCATGACCGTCACCAGCTCGCTCCAGACTAGCGCGGGGAGGCTGATTTTCGCGCGGATCGGCGACGCACCATCGGGAGAATCAGCCGACACCGGCCACGCCCTGGCCGCGTCCGCGACAGAAGCTTCCATGCCGATCCCAGCGCCCCAGCCCGGAACGATGCCGGTCACCGATCAGGACAACGCCCGCCCGGGGCGCTCCCCGTTCCCACCCAAGCCACCGGTTTCGATCCGGCAGGGCACCCCGCGCAACCCCCGCCGCTGACTCCCCGGCTACTCGTCGCTCCTAACTTCACGCCACCGCGTGACCGTCACCGTCGGGGCAACCGCGGTCTCGGTGATCGTGAGCAGCCGCGGCACCGTGAGCGTCGGGTCCACACCGTTGTTGAACGTGGTGCTGACAGCGCTGGGTGTGACGGACGTGACGATCGGCAACGCGCCCCCGTAGACGCGCAGGGTGTACGTCGACGCGGGGTTGACGCCTCCGAAGTGGGCCCGGAGCGGTGATTGCCCGCCAAAGCCGCCCGCAAGGCCGATATCCCGTCGCTGGAGCAGCGTCGTGTTGGCCGCGTTCCACAGCTCCACTCGAGCGCCGACACCCGCCTTGTTCAGGCCGTGCTTGCCTGCACCGACCACCCGGACTTCAAGGGAGTTGGCCGCGTTCGACCCCCCATTGCGGAAGAGGAGCACGGGGTGCGTCGCTGTCTCGCTGGTCATGACAATGTCGAGGTCCCCGTCGTTATCGGTGTCGGCAAGTGTGATATCGCCCGCGCGGGACTCGGTGAGGAACCCGTCGTACACCATGGTAAATGTGTAGTTGGGTGCTCCCGAATTCTGCGCCAGGCACGTCTGCCCGCTCGTAGAAACGCACGCGAGGTCCAGATCGCCGTCGTTGTCGTAATCCCCCCACGCCGCCGCGACCACGTTGGGGAAGTTCTGGAGGCCGTTGGCGCCGGCCACATCCGTGAACGATGTGCCGCTGTTGTTCTTCCACAGGTAGGGGCGCGTTCCCGAGCGCCTTCCAACGAACAGGTCGAGGTACCCGTCGTTGTTGTAATCGCCGAACGCGGACCCCATTTTGGCTGTACCGCCCGTCGACACCGAGATGCCCATGCTGCTGCTCGTGTACACGCCGGACGAATCGGACACGAACATCCGTCCGCCGTTGTAGTGATAGAAAATGTCCGGGTAGCCGTCGTTGTTGATGTCGCCCACGGTGCAGTTGTCGCCGTCGCCGCGGTCCGAAACGCCCTGGGGCAAGGACGTGGCATTCATCGTAAAGCCGGTGAACGTGCCCCCGCTGTCGGGCCCGTTGTTGATCGCGACGTGATTGCCCGATGTCCCAAGCAGCACGAGGTCGCAGTACCCGTCGCGGTTGAGGTCCGCGGCCGCCATGGTTTCACACCCCGATACTCCGGTGATGGTGCCGGGCGCGGTCAGGGCAACCAGACCCGCCGCGGACCACCGGCGGGCGCCGAACGACGACCCGTTGACGTTGTACCACACCTCCGCCGCGCCGTTGTTGTCAAAGTCCATCGTGCAGGCCTGCCGCATGGCGGTCGCGACAGTCGTCTGCGTCCAGACATCGCCCGGAGCTGCCTCGAAGTCGTTCAGCGCCGACCCGCCCGCGAAGACGTCCTGCATGCCGCAGTTGCTGAGGTCGCTCGCGTTCAGCGGCGCGGAACCGACGCCCGGGAAGGCATACCAGTCCTCGCCATGACCGACCTCGACGAAGCGTGGGATGTACGCACCCTCCCCGCTCGTCACGACCACCCGCACATTGTCGATCCCCCACGATTCGTTCGCCAGGGATTCCAGCCCTACGCCCTCGAACGCGATGACGGTCTCGGTCGTTGTCGCCGTAAAGCGCAGCGTGATGGACCGTACCGCCTGGTCGCGCGACGAACTCCCGACGGAGAGGTTCTGTGACCACAGGTGGGGCCAGCCGTCGTACGAGAATTCATTCCCCACTGTTTCTGGTGCGCTGCTGAATGTGTCGTCGAGCGCGAGCGTGTTCCCGATATACACGTCGAACGTGTCGGGACCGCTGGAGGTGTCCTCGCCGTCCCACGAGTCGATGAAGTAGGCATCAAAGAAGAGCGTGTACTGAGTACCAATCGTGGTGGCGACGCGGAAGGACTGGGTCTCATTGCTGAACCGCCCGAGGAAGGTGGTCAACGTCGCGTTGGTGGTTGTCGTGGTTGTCGACCACTCCGCGCCTACGGACCCCTGGAAGTCTGTGAAGTAGGGCACGGTGGGCGCGGGCGTCTGCCCCTCGTAGGCACCGATGTCGCACCCGCCCAGCGCGGGACGCGAGCGGTTCAAGTAATCGACCGCCACTCCCGCGATCGCCACACCCTTGTTGTACGCGGCGGAGGCGCCGGAGATGTTGAAGTCCTTGCTCGCGGGCGCCATGAACGCCGGGTTGGCGGTGATGTCTGTTCCACCCAAAGACCAGCCTGAGATATTCGTCGTCAGCGACCAGTAAAGGTTGTTGTTGTGCGTCAGCGTCGTGGATGGTGAGGCGCCGAGCTTGTAGATGCCCGCGCCGCTGCTGGACATGATGACGTCCTGCACGGTCGATGTTGTGCCGCGCAGCTCGATGCACCGCGCGCCGCCGACGAGCGTGCAGTACTGCACCGTGAGCGCCGACCCCGTCGGCCCATCCGCCCGGACGTTCCCAGCGGCGTTGTCGTACACCACGCAGTTGCGCAACGATACTGTGCCGTTGGACATGTCCACGCCCTGGCCCGTCTGGTTAAAGATCGTGCTCCGCGTGAACGTGCCGCTCGCGGACGCGTTCGACACCAGAACCCCCTGCCCTGCACAGCCGGAGATGGAGCCCGTGTTGAACGTGAGCGCCGCGGCGCCCGACAGCACAACGCCGCCGTCGCCCGTGTTCTGCACCGTCACCGTTGTGCACGTGAGCGAGCCCCCCGTCATCTCCAGCCCGTCGTCCGCGCTGTTCTTGATGATGACGTTCTGCAGCTTGCCGGTGGACCCAGACCAGACGATTCCGTCCGTGCCGCCGGAGATTGTCACGTCGCGGAGGAAGATGTAGTTCTTGGAAATATTGACCGCGGGGGCGCCGGTCTTCGTGATCGTGACCGTGCCCACGTCGCCGGTCTTGACGCCGGTGGTGTCGCCGCGGATCTTCAGGAACTTCGTCGATCCGCTGTTCACCGGGTTGATCTGCTCGTTATAGGTGCCCGCGCCGATCCACACGGTGTCAGCGTTCTTTGCAACGCTGAGCGCCTTCGCGATGGTGCGGAACGCCTTTGCTTTGCTCTTGCCTGTGTTGGCGTCATTGCCCGAAGTGCGAACGTAGTACACAATCGCGGGGGCGGACCGCGTGAGGACGCACATGGCCACCACCGTGGCGAGCAGAACGGTCTTCAGGCGCATGGAACAGCCTCCAGGGAACGGTCTTCCCCGTATCGGAACACGGGCCACGAAGGGTTATCACAACCATGCGACGCCGGGCGATAACCTCGCACGCGCGCGTCCAATCCGGTACAACGGCCTGTTATTCAGGACGTGCCGGCCGGACGATCGCGCAGGCTCGCGGCAATCGACACCTCGTGCAGCCGCACCGATTCGCGGTCGAGCTGTTCCTTGGCACGCTGAAATACACCCGCGTCAACGGTGCGCCAGTCTGTTTCCGCTGCCGCAACCAACGCACGAAGAGTTTCAATGCTGGTACGGAGCGACGCGGTGTATGCGGGGTCCAGTGACTTCCCGTGACGGGCGAGAGCAGCCTCGATCCACTGAAGGTCCAAGCTGCTGTTGGCGACAAGGTCTACAACGCGGTGGCGGGCCATGTCCTCGCGGGCGTGGGTAAGGCTGTCGCGCTCAATGCGGTCCACCTCGTCGCTCGTGAGGCCGTGGTTGGGTATGACCTGCAGCGTGGCCCGACGCCCGCTGCGGCGTTCCGTGGCCGACACGTTCAGCACTCCGTTCGAGTCGACAAGGAATGTAACCTCCAGCTGCGGCACGCCCGCGGGCATGGGCGGCAGGTTGCGTACGTGCACCTCGCCCAGTTTCCGGCAGTCGGCCGCCATCTCACGCTCGCCCTGATAGATGGTGAGCCGGATGGACGTTTGGTTATCGACGCTCGTCGAGAACATCTCCCGGGCACTCGCGGGCACGCTCGAGTTTCGCATAATGAGCTTTGCGACCGCCCCCCCAACCGTCTCGATGCCCAGCGAGAGGGGGATGACGTCCAGTAGGAGCGAGCCCTTCACCGCGCCCGAGAGGATCGCCGCCTGCACCGCGGCACCCAGCGCAACGGCCTTGTCCGGGTCGATCGCGGTGTAGGGCTCCATCCCAAAGAACCCTGCTACGCGCCGCCGCACCGCCGGCACACGCGTCGAGCCACCGACGAGGATCACCGCGTCGATGCCGGTGGGTGATGCGGGGTCGTCCGCGGGCGGCAGCATGTTGCGCCGCCGCGCCTCACGCAGCGCTCGGGCGCAGCACGCGTCCGCGCGGGCCAGCAGCGGTTCTATGAGCACCTCAAACTCCCCGCGTGTGATGATCCGCTCGTACGTGATGCCCTCCCCGAGCGTCACGCCGACGGGAGCGCGGTCTGAGTCAGACAGCGTGACCTTGACCCGCTCCGCCAGCGCCAGAAGTGCACGCTGGCTTTCCGCCGACAACGTCCCGCCGCCGCCTGTCTGTGCCACGATCTCTCGCGCAAACAACTCCACCAGCAGGTGGTCGATGTCGTCGCCCCCAAGGTGCGTGTCGCCCGCTGTTGCCAGCACCTGATAGAAGCTGGTCGCGGTGTCCGCGCCCGCCGGAGTCAGGCGGAGGACCGACACGTCAAATGTACCCCCCCCGAGGTCGTACACGCAGATCGTGGACTCCGCCGCCAGATTGCGCGCGGAGGCACGTCCAAGCCCAAACCCGTACGCCAGCGCCGCGGCTGTTGGCTCGGGCACAATCCGCACCGGCTCAAGCCCCGCAAGCCGTGCAGCGGTGCGCGTGGCTTGGCGCTGGGCGTCATCAAAGTACGCCGGCACGGTAATGACGGCCCGTGTCACGTCGCGTCCCAACGCAAGGCGGGCGGTGTGCTTCAGAGAACGCAGAACTTCCGCAGAAACCTCCTCGGGCGAGACGAAGATTTCTCTTCCGTCAATCGGCACCGCCACCTTCACGTTGCCACGCTCGCCTTCCACGACCCGGTATGACAAGAACGCCGCGTCCTCGGCACACTCCGCGGGCGACCGCCCCATGAGCCGCTTCACGCTCGCGATCGTCGTTGCCGGGTGCTCGTGCGCTCCCCGCCGCGCTTCCTGCCCTACCACGGTGGTGTACCTTTGGCCCCCACCCTCGGGCTCGTACCGCACCACGCTGGGGAGCAGTTCTTGGCCGGCCGGATCGGCCAGCACACGCGGGCCCGACGCGTCACAGATCGCGACCAGGCTGTTCGTAGTGCCCAGGTCGATGCCGATGATCGGGTCACCCTGCGGCAATGTGGGTTCGCTCGGCATTGCACGAGAGTACGGACGCCCACCGGGCGCGATCAGGGCACCGTGGGATCGTGAGATTCGGCGAGCAGGGCCAGGTGCCGGGAAAGCCCCTCGCACGCCGCCCACGCGGCGTGCGCTCCTTCGCCCTCGGGCGCGCGCAGCAGCACGCTCCTTGTGCCCCCGCCGGAAGTCACGCTCACAACTGCGGCGTGCAGGCGAAGCGACGCGGCCGTCGGCAGCGCGGCCGTCTCATCGCTGATGCGCACAGCCTGGGCGCTGTCCATCAACCCCTGGACGCGCTGCCACACGCCCTCAACCTCCGCCCTGGAAAGTACCCGGACGACCGGCGGCGCCGGCGTCGCGGGCGTGCGCACCGTGCCGGCGACGTGCAGGGTGTTGTCCGCACCGAGAAGGTACCAGACGGGCTGCGTCGCGGGGTCCTGGTCGCCCAGGATGGTCAGACTCAGCGCAAAGTCCCCCGGCAGAGATTCTGTCGCCGGCCTTGGCGCAGCGCACGAAGGCACAACCAGCAAGACGAGAAGGGCAAGGCACGCCCGGGCAATCATGCGCGAGTGTAATCCGACACCCTTAGCCGAGCGCCCCGCCGGCACTCACCAGGCGCACTGCCCGCCCGAAAAGACCTTCAGGAAGACGGTGATGTCCGCGACATCAGGGAACAACCCGTCGTTATTGAAGTCGATGTCGCCGCAGTTGGGGTCGCGGGAGCACAACCCGCCGCCGAAGACGACCAGGAAGTCGTCGACGTCCGCCGTATCGGGGAACAGTGTGTCGTTGTTGAAGTCGATCGAATCGCACGCCCCCTGCGGGCAGGCGCCCAGGCCGTCGACCCCTTGGATCGTGATCGTGTACGGGCCCACGGGGTTGAAGGTGAGGCCATTCCAACCCGCAACAGGGTTGGGCGCGCCCGGGCCGTCGGGCTGCTGCTCGAAGATGTAATTCACGTCGTCCCAGATCTCGGAGAACCCAGCGTCTACCGGGTCGCGGTCGTAGCGCGCAATGGCGAGCATGTACGCGCCCGGCTGCAGCACGAAGGTGCTGGTGATCCTTGACTGGTACGACGCGAACGCATCGTCGTTCATCACGACCCCGTGCCCGTCGGGGAAAAACAGGAACAGCTGCGTGTCGTAGGGTGTCACGTGCTCGGTGGACGCGAAGAACTGTGCGGGATCGCAGATGGAGATCGAGTACATATCGACGTCGTCGGGGGTCTCGAGCGAGCCGCGGATCTCCGTCCGCCCAGGCCCGTTGACCGCCTGCGCGAGTTCGGGCAGGTCGCCCGCGTCGCCGCCGCCATCAAAGTCCTCGAACCACGCCGTGTCGGGCCCGACATCGATGTCAAGAGAACCAAGCCCTGTGCGCCCCTGCGCATCCTGCGCCACGTACCCGATGGGTGACACCCCGACAGGGGCGTTCGCGGGCACGACGAACGAGCCACCGAACACGTGGTCCCCGGCCGCGCCGTCGTCGTGGAGACCATCGTCAAAGAGCTGGATCGTTCCAGCCCCCAATGCATCGGGCTGGGCAATGACGCTGATGAGCGAGGACACCGGGTTCGTACGCGGCGTGACGTTAACACGCACAGTCGCCACCACGCCGTGGCGGACAACACTCGGCGTCACCACCGCGCTTGTGCAGAGCTCGAACATGTCCTGTGGTCCAGTGGGGCTGACCGCACCATTGAACTCCAATGACCATGAGTGCAGCACACCCGTGCCGCCGTTGGTGTCGTCGTCGATCAGCACTGTCCAAGTGCCATTGGCGTTGGTGCCGTGCAGGTCGCTGAGCGCCCCCATCCATGCCGGAGGGATCGCAAGACTTCCCAAGTAGGGAATCACAATACCGCCACGGGGCCGGTAGGACGCACTGAACGTTCCAGAGCCGTTATATACATACCGGCAAGCATCATCATCAAATCGCGTGTGGTCGAAGTACCCCTCGGGTCCGGCGGTATCTGCGGCGAGCACCAGGTACTGCGTGCCGCCCGGCGGGATCAGCAGGATGTCCAGTTGCGACAGGTCCGCGTGCGCAATGTCAAGGATGACATTAACGTCTGTGATCGTTGAGGGGCCGCCCGAAACCACCATCTGATCGGTCACGGTGGGCCAGTCCGGAATGGTCAACTCGGGCGTATGTGTAAAAACCTGCGCGCGGACCCCTGCGCACAACGCGACGCTCGCAAGAAGGGCTACCGCCCCCCTGATCTTTGCCCGGGGTCCCGCCATCCAACGCTCCTCCACACGACGCCGCGAACGGCTGAAAATTCCCCAGCCGGATTCTCCCCACGTCGCGTTCTGCATCATTAGACCACGGACCGAGAAAGTGTCAAGATAGGAAACGAGAGTCCGGGGACCATTTAGCGTTTTTTTGACTCGGTAACCCATCGTTAGGCACTTGCTCAGGTGTGAAATAAAAAGCCCCCTCCAGTTGGAGGGGGCTCAAGGTCTCAGCAAAACCTGCAGATCAGTTTAGTGGATGCACGGGCCGCCACCGAACACGCTGATCAGCGCGGCGATGTCCGTGACGTCCGGGAGCAGGCCGTCGTTGTTGAAGTCCACGTCAGAGTTGCACGCGGGCGGGTTCGGTGGGGCGCAGCTGCCGCCGCCGAAGACGGTGATAAAGTCGGTGATGTCCTGCACGTCGGGGAAGAGCGTGTCGTTATTGAAGTCGATGCTGTCGCAGCCGGAGGGGCAGGAGCCGCCCGGCGGAACCATGAACTTGGCAATGTTGCCCGAGCCCAGGTCGGCGCCGTTGATCGCCGTGCCGAAGAGGCCTGTGCCATCCTCGGTACCGATGGTGTAATCACCCGCGGGGGCCTCGGGGAGGATCGAGCCGTAGCGGAACTCGATGTTGTTGCTGCCTTCGTACAGCACGACCTGGAAGTTGTAGTCAGGAGTCGCGTTCGCGAACGCGGCGACGTTCTGCCAGGAGATCGTGAACGTACGGCTGCCCGCGGCGCCCGCGGTGAGGTAGTAGATGTCGCCTGAGCCGACGGGATAGAGGTCGTCCCAAAGGGCCGCGCAGAAGTTGTCCGGAGCACCGGTGGTCGGGATCGGCACGTTGCCGTAGGCGGCGTTGCCCGCGCCAAAGGCCACGAGGCCGTTGGAGGAGACGTTCACGCTGGTGTAGTCCGCGCCGTAGAAGTTGAAGGAGAACCCGATGGGGAGGTTCTCGAAGCAGTCGTCGCAGTTCGAGACCGCGCCCGCGACGGTGCCCGTGCCGCTGATGTCCTCGAACGCCGCGCTCGAGTCGCAGACGGTGTAGGACCCGCTGCTGGTGA
Organism: uncultured Phycisphaerales bacterium; assembly: GCA_937858155.1. Classification (GTDB taxonomy): domain Bacteria; phylum Planctomycetota; class Phycisphaerae; order Phycisphaerales; family UBA1924; genus BJHL01. Next base: position 13,966 of record CALLYM010000164.1, read on the forward strand.
GCGAGGTGATGTTGAGGTTGCCCGAGCCCTGCGTGCCGTTCCAGCCGGCGACGCGGATGAAGTAGGTGGTGCCCGAGGTCATGTTGAAGGTCAGGCCGCTGCTGAGAGCGCAGGAATCGTCGTTGCAGGCGATTTCAGAGCCGCCGCAGGAGTCGTAGATGCTGAGGGTGGTGTCGAAGGAACCGCAGGTGTCCAGCCGGTAGTCGGAGGTGGAGGTGGGAGTGAAGCGGAACCAGACGTCGTTGCTGCCCGGGATCCCGCCGAAACCGCAGGAGTCGGTCGCCTCGGTGCCGGCGAACTGGTTATTGAAGGGGTTGGCGCCGGTGGTGGCCACGGTCGCGTTGGCGCACAGGTCGTTGGCCGGCCCGGCGATGGGGCCGGAGATGTTCAGCACGCCCGCGCCGGCGGCGCCGCCGAACCCGTCGTACTGGATGATGTAGGTGGTGCCCGCGGTGAAGTTGGCCGTCACCATGCTCTGGAGCGAGCCGCTGTCGTCGTTGCATGTGATCTCGGTCGCGCAGTCGGACTGCAGCACCCCGAGGATGGTGTCGAAGCCTGAACCGAAGGTATCGATCTGATAGCCGCCGCTGGCGCTGGGCGTGAAGGAGTAGAAGAGCTCCGGGCCCGTGCCGCCGCAGTTGGTGCCGGCGTCGTTGTTGGCGCTGGTGGTGTCCACGTTGGTCGTGCCGACGGTGACCGGAGTCGCGCCCGAGCACACGTCGTTCGCGGCAGGGACGGAGACGCTGATCACGCCCGCGCCCTGGGTGCCGCCCCAGCCCGCGAGGCGGATGCGGAACTGCTGGCCGGCGGCGGCGTTGAGCGTGATCGCGCTGCTCAGGCCGCACGTATCGTCGTTGCAGGCGATCTCGGAACCACCGCAGGAGTCGTAGGCGCTCAGCTGCGTATCAAGCCCGCCGCTCTGGCAGGTATCGATGCGGAAGAGGCCCGCGCCAGGAGCGGTGAATGAGTACCAGATGTCGTGCGCGCCCGGATCGCCGCCGAAGCCGCAGGAAGACGAAGCCTCGGTGCCCGAGCAGGAGTTGTCAAACGGTGTCGAAGACCCGACGGTGAGCGCGATGGCGTTGGCGCAAAGGTCGTTCACCGGAATTGGGTTCTGGGTGACTTCCAGTGTGGTCGAACCCTCGTCGGCCGTGCCCCAACCGGCGACGCGGACAAGCACGTGCTGCCCGCTGGTCAGGACCGCGGTGGCCTTGCTGCCGGCCGCGAAGCCGCAGAAGTCGTCGTCGCAGCCCACTTCCGATCCGCCGCAGCCGTCGTAGACGGACACAATCGTGTCCAGCGTGCCCCCGCAGGTGCTAAACGCGTAGCAGCCGGCGCTGGGAGCATTGAAGAAGAACCAGACGTCGTGGTGCCCGGGGCTCCCACCAAAGCCGCAGGAGGCAGTGCCATCGTCGGTCGCGCCGGCGGTGGTTGCCGTCACGGGCGTCCCCATGGTGACGGGGAGCGCGTTGGCGCAGTTGTCATTGCTCGGTGCGGGTGGCGCCTGAGCGATGGTCAGGGTGCCGTTGCCGAACACCGGCGTGTTCGTCCACTCAGCGACGCGGATGAAGTAGGTGGTGCCGGCGGTGCCGCTGAAGGTCAGGCGGCTGAGAAGCCCGCAGAAGTCGTCGTTGCACGCAACTTCAGATCCGCCGCACGAGTCCAGCACCGAAAGCTGGGTATCGCCGATCGAGCCTCCCGCGCACGTGTCAAGGATGTATGTGTCGGTCACGCTGGGCGTGAACCGGAACCACACATCCGCCGTGCCCGTGTTCCCGCCGAACCCGCAGGACGAAGACCCGTCTGTGGTCGCATTGGTGTTGTCCCACGCGTTGGCGCCCAGGGTGGCCACCGTCGCATTGGCACAGTTGTCGTTCGCAGGCTGGGCATACGCCGCAGCTGCGAGGAGCGACGCCGTCACGGCGCCAAAGGTCGTACAAACTCCGCTTCTCATTACACTCCCAACCTTTCTGCTCAAGAGAGCCGCGAGATGAGCACCGCCCGCGCGGAACGATGGCGCGGACAGCAGAGCCAAGGATTCCCCCCAGCCCCCCAGACTTCCCCGTACACTATGGTTATCTCACCACGGGACCCCGCCCTTTGTCAAGGGCAATCCAGGCCATTCCATCGGGTTTTGTGCCGCATGATGGTGAATCACGGAAAGCGCAGCACGCCGACGCAACTCACCACGCCACCTCACCGGGACGCCGGCGGTATGCTTGCCCAGTATGAACATCAGCCTGAACTGGCTCCGATCCCTCCTGACTCCCGCAAACGGAGCGGGCCCCCTTACAGCCGAACAGGCTGAGGCAATCCTCATGGCCCAAGGGCTCCCCGCCGAGACGCGCACACCCATGCAGACGTGTGAGGGGCCGGACATCGCCATTGACCTCGAAATTACAAGTAATCGGGGGGACTGCCTGTGCCACTTCGGCGCAGCCCGCGAAGTCGCGGCCAGCCCTCTTGGCGCGTACGCCCTTGTGCCACCAGCCTTTGACCCAGCACCTCGCACAGCCGAGCACACAGAATCCATTCTCGGACTAGAGAACTCTGTGCCCGATCAATGCCCGCTCTTTGTTGCGCGGGTCGTGCGCGGTGTCAAAGTGAAAGAGAGTCCCGCCTGGCTCCGCGCACGCCTCGAGGGAGCGGGCCAGCGCCCCATCAACAATATCGTTGACGTCACGAACTACATAGCCCTTGAACTTGGCAACCCCTGCCACGTGTTTGACCTCAAAAAGCTCGCCGGCCCGAAGATTGTCGTTCGGTTCGCTCATGAGAATGAAAAACTCCTCACGCTTGACGGTAAGCAGCGTGTGCTGAAGTCGGACGAGCTCGTTGTCGCCGACGCGGACCGCGCGCAAGGACTGGCGGGCGTCATGGGTGGAGGCGAGAGTGAAGTGACCGAATCCACCACCGACGTGGTGCTCGAGGTCGCGACATGGAATCCGGTGAGTGTGCGCCGCGCCGCCCGCCGCCACGGCCTGCGCACCACCGCGTCCTACCGATACGAACGCACGGTCGATCCCCGCACGCTCGAATTCGCCGCGGACCGTGCGATGGCCCTGCTGTGCGAGCTTGGTGGTGGCAGAGCGTGCGCGGGCGAACTGTGCGCGGGCGCACCTTCCGCGCCGCGAACGACCGTCCGCTTCCGTCCGGCCCGATGCAACGCACTGCTGGGGTACACCCTGCCGATCGAAACGATGGTGCGCCACCTTCGCGTCCTTGATATCGAGGCGGGCCCGCTCGGCCGCGGCGGAGAAGAACTGCTCTGCACAATCCCGCCCCAGCGCCCGGACCTTACGCGCGAAGTGGACCTAATCGAAGAGGTGGCACGCATCCAGGGACTTGACACTGTGCCGATCCACGAGAAGGTGTGCGTGCGCATCTCCCCGCCCCAGAAGGAGCGCCTCGCCCGGCGTGAAGTCTCCAGTATCCTGACAGGGCTCGGGTTCTTCGAGACCGTGACGTTCAGCTTCACCACCCCCAAAGACGCGCAGGCATTCATCCCCGCGGGCCTCGAAGTCATCCAGCTCGATGATGAGCGCAGGGGCGAAGAGCCCGCACTCCGCCCCAGCGTGCTCACGGGCCTGCTCGCAACACGCCGGAAGAACCAGCACGCGGGCGTTACCCGCCCCGGCGGCGTGCGCCTCTTTGAGGTCGCCGCGGCGTACTCGCAGCGACGGCAGGAGGGCAAGGCCCCCGAGACCGTCGAGAGCATCAACATTGGCATGCTGTTGGACGTTCCCGGCAAAGGCAAAGCCGAAGACATCCAAGAAGCGGTGCGCGTCATGCGAGGCACGGTGGACGCGCTCGTCCGGGCAACGCATGGCCCAGGCGCGATGGTGACGCTGGAGCCAGCTCCCCCCCACTGCCCGGCGCTCGACGCCGGAGCGTGCGGGGCGTTGTCGGTCTCGGGCGAGCGCGTCGGATATGTGGGGATGGTCGCGCGACCCGTGCAGGCGTCGTACGACCTGGCGACCCCGGTGGTCGTGTGTGAGCTTACCCTCGCCGCGCTGACCCGTGCGTACCCGCCCAAGAGCCAGGCCGCCGTCCCTCCGGAATTCCCGGGCACCGACCGTGATCTTTCGCTCATCGTCGACGATTCCGTGCGATGGAGCACGGTCGAATCGCTTGTCAGGAAGCACCAGCCGCCCACCATGGACGGTGTCGAATTCGTGGGAACTTTCCGCGACGAGAACAGGTTCGGCAAAGGGAAGAAGAGCGTCACGCTCCGCCTCTTCTTCCGCGACCCCTCGCGCACGCTCCGCCGCGAAGAGGTCGATGCGCCCGTCCGGTCACTCCTCGACACGCTCCGGGGTGACCTCGCGTTCGAGATCCGCTCGTGATTAGAGCTTGAACCTCTGGACCATGCCCTGGAGTTTCTCGGACTGCTGGGACAGGTCGCCCGCGGCCTGGGCCACCTGCATCGCGCCCTGGCTGCTCTCACGCGTCACGGCGTTGATCGTCTCCACCGCCTTCGCGATCTGCTGGCTGCTCGCCGCCTGCTCTTCCGCCGCCGCCGCGATCGACTGCACCATCCCCGCCAGGCCCTGGCTCGACTGGCTGATACGCCCCAACGCCTGCCCGGCGTTCTGCGCCAGGTCCACGCCCTTGGCCACACGCTGCGAGCCCGACTCGATCAGCTGCACCGCGCTGCTCGTCTGCACCTGGATGTCCTTGATCGACGACGCCACCTCCTCCGTCGCCTTCGTCGTCCGCTCCGCCAGCTTCCGCACCTCGTCCGCCACCACCGCGAAACCGCGCCCGTGCTCCCCCGCACGCGCCGCCTCGATCGCCGCGTTCAACGCCAGCAGGTTCGTCTGGTCCGCGATGTCGTTGATCACCTTGATGATCTCCCCGATCTGCTGGCTCTTGTCCCCCAGCGTCGTCACCGCCGCCGCCGAAGAGCCCACGTCCGTCGCGATCCCCTTGATCTCCGACACCGTGTCCTCCACCACGCCCGCGCCCGTCGCCGCCTCCTGCTGGCTCTGCTTCGCCGCGCTCGCCGCGTCGCTCGACTGGCGTGCCACCTCCTGCACCGTCGCGTTCATCTCCTCCACCGCCGCTGCCACCTGCTGGCTCTCGCCCTCCTGCTTGCTCAGACCCGCGCTCATCTCCTCCGCGCTCGCCGCGATCTCCGTCGATGCCGCCGCGATCTGACGGGCGCATGTCGTCAGCTCCGTGATCAGGCTCGTCAGCGACACCCCCGTGGCGTTGAGCGACGTCATGATGTCCCCGAGTTCGTCGTTGGCCGTGCCGTTCACACGCCGGGACAGGTCGCCCCGCTTCATCGCCGCGAGCACCTCGTCGATCATCCGGACGCGCCGCGAGATCGAGCGCGTCACCCACGCCACCATCGCCACGACCGCCGCCGTGCCCGCGGCCATGGCGACTTCCATCGTTCGGGCGATGCTCGCGTTCACCGCGCGCGTCTTCCCCGAGGCTTCCTCAAACCCGTGCTCGAACAGGCCGGACAACGAGGCCAGCTGGCCTTCCAACGCGTTGAACCGCTCCGTGACGTTGTCCCTTCCGCCCTGCACCGCGCCGGTGTCGTGCGGATCAACCGCCATCAGGCCCTCCACCGACGCGATGTACGCATCCACCCCCGACCGTGCGGCCGCCAGCGCCTTTGCCTCCTCTTCGGACACCTGCATGCCCCCCACCTCGTCCAGCACCTCGCGGAACCTGGACGCGTGTTCGGTGCGGTGCTCGACCGCGGAACGGCGCCCGGCGTCGTCGGGGGCGCTCGTCCACTCGAGCATGTCGCCCCGGAGCGCGTCGTGCATCATGTCACCCTCGGCGCACAGTGTCATGGCCTTGCCCTGCACCGATACCTCGTGCGCGATGTCCTCCAGCACGTGGGTCTGCACGTACGTGTACACCGCGATCCCCCCAGCCAACACCAGCCCGCAGCCGCCAATGACCGCCAACTTCCATGAAATGCTGATCCGCATGTGGTTGCTCCGAATGTCCGTGGCCGCCGCGTCCCGTGCGTCGGGCCTATGACCGTGCTGTGGCGGCCGCGCCGCCCGTACTAATACTCCATGCTCACACCGGCAGACACAACCAGCGCGGTGCCGTCGTTGTCGTTGACTTCCTTGGCCAGGTCTCCCAGGAGCAGAACGTTCGCGCCGAGATAGCAGGACCAGTCCCCGCACCGCTTGTCGCACGGGATGGTGTACGTTGCCTTGGCGCCGACGCTGATGAAGCCCAGGAAGTCATCGCTGCCGTCGCTGTGCTCGTAGTAGTCCGACACGCTGAAGCCCGCGACGGCGGGGAACGAGAACGCGAGCCCTTCCATCCAGCCGCATTCACACCCCGGCTCCACGCTCAGCGCGCCGTACGTGCCCCGGCCCTGGCCATCGCTCGTACCGTCGCCGGTCTCGATCACGAGCAAGGCCTGCGGAGAGAGCGCCCAGTCTCCTAGGGCGTCCGCATCGTCGTACGCGGCGCTGAACTGGAGTTCCTCGACGGTCGTGAACGCACTGTTGGGGCTGGTGAACCAGCCGTACTGGGCACCAAGCTCCCACCGACCCGCAACGGCGGTAACCCCGAAGTACGCATCGGACTCGTACCACGTGGAAATGGAATCCTCCGTGTCCGCGGCGCCCGTCTTCTCGGAATGCAGGCTGTTCCAGCCCCCCACATAGCCCTGCAGGGACCAGTCCTCGCGCGTGATCAGATCGAAACCGACCGTGACCCACGGCTGTGCGACAAGCCCGTCGTCCTCCTGCCTTAGCCCGCGTGAAAAGTACGCGTTCGTGAAGTCCACACCCAGCGAAAGGTGGATCGCTCCCTTGTTCTCTCCAGGCTCCTCACCCGGTTCGATCTTGATCGGCGACGGGGGCGGCGGCTTGGGGAGCGCCGGCTCGCTCGAGTTGGGACCCGCGAGCATCTCAGGGAAAGCCTCCGGGACATTCGCCACCGCAGAGCCGTCTTCCTGCGCACGCACTGGGCACGCGATAACGGCAACAAAACCGGCACACACAGCAAGGGACAACGTGCGCATGACATCTCCTGATTCTGCCCCGGAACGTGGGTGGATGGCAATCGACGCGCACACGCACGAAATTCACACCAAAACATCCGTGTTCGCGGGGAATCCCGGAAAAACGTCATATCCTCAGGGAATAAATGGCTGGAACGTCACAATCCCCCGGCCCTGAAAAACGTGATTCGGCCCCGGCGCAAAGCTTGCCGGCGTGGGGGAGTGAGACCTTCGAATCGCGGATAACTCGCCTCAACCAGAAAGCTCGCTCGCTCCCGACCGTGCCCGGCGTCTACCTCATGAAGGACCACGCCGGAGTCGTGATCTACGTCGGCAAGGCCCTCAACCTGCCCGATCGTGTCAGCAGCTACTTCGTCAAGAGCACCGAACTGGGGTTTGCCAAGCAGCCCATGCTTGATGTTGTCCACGACTTCGAGGTGCTCGAGTGCGAGAGCGAGTGGGAAGCCCTGCTCACCGAAAACCGCCTCATCAAAGACACGCGCCCGCGCTTCAACGTTCGCCTCACGGACGACAAGACCTTTCCCTACCTCGTCGTGACGACGCGGGAAGACTTTCCCCGCGTGTTTGTGACGCGTAACCCGACAGGCGCGGGCGACGAGGAACTCCGCGATCTCCTCAAGGGCGCCCGCGTCTTCGGCCCCTTTACCAACGCGGGGGCCCTGCGCGAAGCTGTCCAGGTCCTCCAGCGTGTCTTCAAGTTCCGCACCTGCTCGCTACCAATCGTCGAGAACGACCCCAAGAACCGCTTCTTCCGCCCCTGCCTCCTCTACAACATCGGGCAGTGCACCGCGCCGTGCGCCGACAAGATCGCGAAAGACCCCTACCGCGCGGACGTGGACCACTTCACCCGCTTCCTCTCCGGCAAGCAGAGCGTCATGCTCCGCGAACTCCGCGCCGAGATGGAGCAGGCCGCCGCCGAGCTCAAGTACGAGAAGGCCGCCGCGCTCCGCGACCAGGTCCGTGCTATCGAACGCCTGAGCGAACGCGCCGACCGCCGCGACGGCTGGCAGCCCGAGTCTGAGAACATCATCATCGAGCCCGACAAGGCCCTCAAGAGCCTCCAGAAGACCCTCGCGCCGTTCGGCCTCTCCGAGGACTCCCCCATCCGCTGCATCGAGGGTATCGACATCGCCCACCTGCAGGGCAACGAGACGGTGGGCAGCAAGGTCTGCTTCATCGACGGCCGCCCGTTCAAGGACGAGTACCGGCGCTACAAGATCCAGAGCGTGGACAACGACGATTACAGCAGCATCCGCGAGGTGGTGCTGCGCCGCTACCGCGACGCGGGCGAGGGCCATGCGCTGTACCCCGACGTCATCCTCATCGACGGCGGCCTGGGGCAACTGCACGCAGCGCTGGAGGCGTTCCAAAGCCTCTCGGTCAAACCACCGATGGTGATTTCGCTGGCGAAAAAGGAAGAGCTGGTGTACGTACAGAAGGAGAGCGAACCCATCCGGCTTTCACGCGAGAACGCCGGCCTGCGCCTGCTCCAGTCCATCCGCGACGAGGCCCACCGCTTCGCACAGCACTACCACCACGTGCTGCGAAGGAAGAAGACGCTGGGAGAGGAGTAGAAGGAGCGGAGCTCGCGTATCATTTTCCATGGGCATTTCACTCCCCATCGAAGCGCTGAAGCAGTGGTGCACCAAGTGGCGCATCAGAGAGTTGTCTGTCTTCGGCTCCGCTCTCCGACCGGACTTCTCAGACACAAGCGATCTCGATCTGCTGGTGCAGTTTGATGATGAAGTCGTGTGGGACTTCGATCAACTCGACCAGATGACCCGTGAGGCGGAATCTCTTGTGGGACGCTCGGTCGACGTGGTCTCCACGCGCGCGCTCCGCAACCCTTTTATCCGCGCGGACGTCATGTCAACGCGGAGGGTGCTGTATGCCGCGTAGAGACGATAATGCGTACCTCAGCGACATGTTGACCAACGCGCACCACGTTCGGGCCTTTATCGAAGGGCGCTCGCAGCAGGAGTTCCTCTCTGATGCCTTCTTCCAGTACGCTGTCTTGCACGCCGTGCAGTTGATTGGCGAGGCGTCGCGCATGGTTTCCAAAGCCCGCAAGCAGTCGCTGCCCGAAGTCCCTTGGTCCAAGATTGAGGGCCAGCGTCATCGCGTTGTGCACGATTACCTCGCGCTCGACCCTTTGGTAATCTGGCGCGTCGCGACAGTCCACGTTCCTGTACTGACTGAGCAACTGGAGAAGATCGTCCCTCCCCCACCACACTGTTAGGCCGCCTTCGGAAGCGCAGCCCGCTCATTACTTCGCCCGCCCCACCACCAGCGACATCGCGGTCTGCGCGATCACGCCAAAGTGCTCGGGCGAGTGGACGGGGAACGTGTGGACGAGCGTCTCGCGGAAGAAGCGTTTGACGCTCACCGACAACTCGCGCGTCGATTCGTTCCATGTGAGGCACGGCCAGCCGCGGATGAGGCCCCAGCGCGCGTCGTACACGATTTCGAGTTCGCCGCTCTCGAGTGTTTTGGTTGCGCGGGGCGTGACGCGCGCGACCCGCGCCCGCGAAAAAAATCTATCGCTTTGTTAGATTTTGCGTTGCAACAATTCCCGTGGCGAAAATCTCTCCCTTCCGGAACTCCTTGATTCCCGACGGAAGTTGATTGCAATTGCAATGTGGAATGGCTACGCTGGATTCAAACATCACGATCATTTCTTGCGCAGCGTCATCCGCAGTCAGCACCAGCCATGAACCGGAATCACCGACAAAACCACAATAACCTTGGCAGCGGGACGCGTACCTACGGTGGCTG
>CALLYM010000165.1 GCA_937858155.1 uncultured Phycisphaerales bacterium
CCCCCGCCGAGCCGACCGCGGCGTGGATCTTCCCGCGCTCGGCGAAACGGAACCGGTCCCCGTCCTCCTCGAGGAGGGCGTACTGCGTGACGGTCATCTCGCCTTCCACGACACCCTCGACGCACCAGAGGCCCGAGTGGTCGTGGAGGAGCGTGCCCTGCCCCGGCCCCCACGACATCATCACGGCGGTGTAGCCGAGCGCCGGGTTCCGGTGGATGAGGCGCCGCGCGTAACCGTCGACGCGGGAGTGCCGGAACCGGTCGTCGAGCGCTATGAAGCCGCAACCGATGTGCTCGTGCATCTGCATCGGCAGCAACTGCCGGAACGGCTGCCGGTGGAATTGCCGTTCAGCTGGTGGGAAGCTGTGGCAAAGGCACCCGGGTTGACCAGCGCGTAATCCTGGACAATGTGGACCTCAATGATCACATTGGACTGCGACGTGGACGTGAAGTTGAAGCCCGTCAAACGGAGGTTCAGCGTCTGCTGCGTGCCAATCAGAGTGCTTGTCGCAGCCACAAGCCCGGTGACAGTCGCACCCGAGCCCGAACCCGAAAACGTAATGGCGGTCGTGGAATTGGCGGCAAGCGGACCCGTTGATCCGGAGGTCGCAACGTTGATTCCACCTGTGACGGTCACTTGCGCCGCATGAACACACCCCGCGGCAAATGCAAGCGCGACCGCCCCGATCGCGAATGACTGCTTCACAAACCTACCTCCTCTTCCTGACGCTGTGTCAATGGGGGACCACAACGACCGCAATTTTCCTCGTGCTTGCGGCACCCAAAGCATACAGCATCCATCCCGAATTGCAAGTATCTGTGGGAGATAGTCTTAGTTCAGGTGGCGTCCGGCCGCAAGAACGACGCGGGTACCCTGCATCGGGGGAATAACTGGTCGATTATTAGGACGTATACCTAACCGTTCCCGTCAATGCTCATTGCTTCAGACTTGCCCGAATTCGCCGCGTCCGGTCGCGGAGCGGTTGAGGGAGCTTGTCGTTGGCGTCAAGCCCGTCGAGCACCCTCGCTGCCTCCGCACGGTCCGTCGCCGATCCGTCCGCCAATTGCTCGGCCAGACCCACAGAAGACGACAGCATGGTGGGATCAAGCTTGATAGCCTGGCGGAACGCCGCAACTGACTCTTCGCGTTTGCGGAGGGCGGCCTCCACCATGCCCAGTGTGTCGAAGTACGCCGCGTTCTGCTCTGCCTGCGTCGCCTGCCGCGCCATCGCGCGCGCGCGGATCAACTCGTCCCCGCTGCGGCCGGACCTTACAAGCGCGTCGGCGTAGTTGTTCTGGATGCTCGCGCGGGTGATGCCCGGCGGTAGCGACGTCATCGCGACCAGCCGTTCGTAGTACCCAAGCGTCTCCGTCACCCTGCCCGCGCTCTCGAGTGCGGTGATGGCTCCCAGGAGCGCAGGCACGTTCGAGGGGTCCATCGACACAATCACGCCGTACGCATCGGCCGCGCGCTTGTACGTCAGCACGGCATCCGCGTTCGACTGCGACGGGCCCATCGCCATGCACGCCCGCGCGAGCGCGTCCTGCGACTGTGGATCCGATGGTCCGGTCTCGGCGAGCGCCCGCTCCGCCAATTGCACGGCCTCCGCCGGGCTCTTGGACGCGGTGAGGCCGACCAGCGCGCGGAGCGAGTCCACGTGCTTGGGGTTGGCCGCGAGTGCCTTACGGAAGGAGGCTATCGCGGCGTCGTGCTCACCCTGCATGACACGCACCGCACCAAGGGCGTGGTGCACGCCCGCCGTCGCATCGGGCTTCGCCGCGAGCGGAGCGATCAGCCCCGCCGCCGTCGCGAGGTGCGGGCCCGCGTTTGCCGGGAAACGCCTGGCGAGCGTGGCGTGCGCGGAGGCGAGAGCGATCTGGTCGTCTGCGTTGGATGCGGAGAGCTTGGGAGCGACCAGCGCGATCCAGTCGTTGCCGGTCGCTTCGTCGGGCGTGTGCTGCGCTGCGATGGGGAGGAACACTTCCGTACGCAGGCGTGGCGACGCTTCCAGCAGCGGGGAGAGGAGCGCCAAAGCATCCTGGGGTTTGCCACTCCGGCAGGAAGCGCGGGCCGCCACATCGAGCGTGCGGAGCGAGAACGCGTCGTCAGGGGTTGTCTTCGCCAGTTCGATATGGGAGCGGAGACCGTCCAGCGCGCTGTCGCTGCGGTCGAGCTCGATGAGGGCCTCGCCCACCGCGATGTCCGCCTCACGGTCGCGGGTCAGTTCCTGCCAGGCCCGTGCCGCGCTCAGCATGTCCGACCAGTTGTGGGTCACGCGGAACAGCGTGGTCGAGAACGCGGCGACCTCCACCGAGCGGGGGTGCTCGCGCAGGCCGCGCCGCATGATCTCCAGAGACTTTGGCGTCTGCGGCGGTGTCGCCTGCAGCAGCGTCTGCGCGAGGAGGGTTTGGATCATCGGTTCGCTGGAGTACTTCTGTCCGATGCGGTCGACTTCGGCCGCGTCGGTCAGGCGGCCCGCGGCCCGTGCGGCGGCGATGTCGCGCACTCCCTGTGCGCGGAGCGCCATTTCTGGCTGCGCATCCAGCACCTTTGCCACGGCCTCCAGGTCCATCGGCCCGCCGGACTGCACCGACGCCGCGAGGGCCAGCTGCTTCTCAAGCACCGCGATGCGGGGGTGCGTGGGGATCTTCGCTTTCGCCTGCGCGAACGCCTCCTTGGCCGCGTCGGTACGCCCCCGTTCATTGAGGAAGGACACCAGGCGTGACCAGGCGTCCGCGTTCTCTGGCGCCAGGTCGGTCGCCCGTCGCAGCAACGAGATCGTCTCGTCCTCCGTGCCGAACTGGGCGGCGTACTGCGCCTGTGCGGCCTCCTTCTCTCCCGGGGCGAGCGTGAGCGTGTCGAGCTGCGACAGGACCTTCTGGGCCAGTTCCTTCTGCTTGAGCGTGGCCAGGTCCGTGGCGACGGCGACGATGTACTGCTGGTCGCCCAGCGGCTTCTCCGCGAGTTCACGCAGCAGCGCCAAAGACTCACGGTCCCGCGACAGGGAGCGGTACACGCTCGCCAGACGCACCTTGACGTCGATGGACTTGTCGCCCGCGCCGGAGGCGTCCAGGCGCTCGAGTGCGCTCGCCGCCCCCTGCAACTCGCGGTACGAGATCAGGAGGTCCGCCGCGGTCAGCCGGGTTTCCACGGTGGCGTTCGCGGACGACGCGATCAGATCAAGCTGCGCCTTCGCGCTCGCGACATCGCCCCGGTCGGCGTGCAGCTTGGCCAGCATGAGGTTGAGCGAAGCCGGGTTGGGAACCAACGGCGTGAGCGCCTTGATCTGCTCCGCTGCCTCGTTGGCGATGGGGCGTATGTTGGCCTCGGGCTTGTTCATCGTCAGGCCGGTGACCATGAGCAGCCGGGCGTCCACCCAGTCAGGCTCCGCGGAAATGATCGTGCGGAGCGTGTCGAGCGCGGAGTTTCGATTGGCCTCCGTAACCGGCTCGCTGAGCAGCGCGCGGGCGCGGGCCAGTTGCAGCGGGGCGGGGAGGCGCGTGGGCTCGTACCCGCCCAGCTCCACCGCGCGGGCGGTCAGTTGCTCCACCAGAGCGCGGTCCGTGTACACGCCCGGCGAGGCGAGCGCCGAAAGGTGGGCCTGCAGGTCGTTGGGTGCATTTGTCACCGCATCCTTCCACGCCGCCTTCGCCTCCTCGCGCTTTTCGGCAGCGTCGTACAGGTTCGCGATGGCCATGCGCCACTGCGGCTTCTCGCCCGCGGTGGCGCGGTTCAGGCCGTCCGTCAATACCGCGATGCCCCCGGCCAGGTCGCCCTTCTGCAGCTTCGAACGAGCGGCGGCGAACGCGGGCTGCGCGCCGGCCTCTCCGGCGCCGTTCAGCCGGGCGAGCAGTACCGCGTCCGCTTCCAGGCCTTCCCGCGCGCTGATATCAAGCATTTCCTGGACGATCGGAGTGGAAAGGTCGGGGAAAGTCTGGAGCCCCTCGTCGAGCAGCTTGCGGGCCGGCCCCTTCCCCTTCATCCTGCTCGTGAGGAGCACCCTCCCCGGGAGCACGTTCCGCCGGAACTCACCCACATCCGATGCGTGGGAGAGTGCGAGTTCGGCGTCGACCCGGTCGGTGGTTTCCAGCAGTGCGGCGGGTGGCAGGCTCATCGAGGGTTCATACCCGCCCAGGAGGAGCGCGACATTCACCCGGAACAGGCACAGGTAGGTGGACATGCTGCGCGGCGTGATGCGAGCAGCCGTCTGCGCTGCCGGCAGGGCCGAGCGCGGGCGGCCCTCGGCCAGGTAGGAATACGCCTGCCCGAGCCATGGACGTGTCCAGCCCATCGCCATCGGCATGTCGCCGGCCTTCTTCCACTGGTCTCGTGCATCGGTCACGCGGCCCGCCCGCTGGTACGCGTCACCCAGGAAGGAGGCCAGCACAGGCTCTCCGGGCGCCTTCTTGCACGACTCTTTCAACGCAGTGATTGCCTCGTCGGGCGAGAGCGGCGGCTGCGAGAGCAGGACCCGGAACGCCGGCTTCCATGCGCCGATGCGGTAATCCCCCTGCCGACCGCTGATCGCGTCCACGACCTTCTGGGCCCCAGCCTTGTCCTGCGTGTCCGCGAGCGCCAGCGCGCGGAAGATCAGCAGTTCCGTGCCTGTGCCGTTCGGGGAGAGGTCCGCGTGTTCGGTCAGGCGTACAGCGTCCTCCGGTCGCCCCGCCATCCACATACGGCGTACCAGGAGCCGGAGCACGACTGGGTCGGTGGTCTGCTTTGCGCCCTCATTGAGCACCGCCAACGCGTGGGTGTGCGCCGAGAGCCCGTCAAACAGCGTCGCGCTCCGCAGCACATCCAGCGGGTCCGCGTAGGTGACCTTCGACGTGGGGCCGGCCGTATCTTCGTCCAGCCCGTTCATCTGGCAGAGCGCGCTGAAAGCCTCCGCACGGGAATCAAAGGATGGTTCCCCTTGACGGGCCATCGCCGTCAGCAGGCGCGCCCGCGGGTCGGACGCGTGGGTCGAGGCGTAGTCCTGCGCAAGACGCAGCGCCTTGTCGCGCCACCCCTGCTCCCGCATCCACTCCGCGTACACCACGCGGGTGCCGAAGTCCTCGGGCTCCAGGGCGATGATGCGGGCGAGCACGTCACCCGCCTTGTCGTCCCGCGCCTTGGCACGCGTACGTGCCGCTCCTTCCGCGCGCAGCACCGGCAGGTGCTCCTTCGTGCACTGCGCGAGGTCCGCCGGGCGGAGCTCCTGCGCGAGCGACACTGTCTCCGTGTTCATCTGCGCGGTCGACAGCAGTTCAAGCAGGTGCAGGGAAGTTTCCTTGTCCGCCCGGTCGCGGGTATGGAGCTTCTGATAAATGGCGGCGGCCTGCACGATGTGGCTGCCGTCGCGTTCTTCCACGTTTTCCCGTGCGACCGCGTAGGCGTGGAGGGCTTCCTGGTCGTCCGGGGCCTGCTCCAGGACCTTCTTTAGAGGAGAAAGCGCCTGGAAGTAGTTCTTCTCGGCCACCAGCCGCAGCCCGTCGGCGCGCTGCTGCGCGGTATTCTGCGAGTGCCGCACTCGGCGGAGGACGAACAGCCCGCCCACGCCCATCGCGCCCACGAGCGCCACGGCGAGGAGGATGAGCAGCCTGCGGGAGGTCTTTGGTTTGAGGCTCATAGTAATTCCCGTCCTGAGGTGTTCGGCGCACGTTTCGTCACGACTTGGTCGCGCGGTTCACCAGCAACGCAATGGTGCGCCAGATGATCCAGAGGTCAAGCCAGAAGGACTGACGCTCGACGTATTGGATGTCGTACTTGATCCATTCCTGGAAGTCGTTCCCCTCTTCCCGTGTGCGTGAAATCTGCCACAGGCCCGTCAGGCCTGGCCGGACCGAGAGGCGCGCCTCTCGCCACGGCGGGCAGTACTGGTTTTCCTTGTAGGGGCTGGGCCGCGGGCCCACCACGCTCATGTCACCCTTCAGGATGTTGAAGAGCTGCGGGAGCTCGTCGACCTGATACTCGCGGATGAACGCGCCGACCCTCGTGAGGCGCGGGTCGTTCTTGATGAAAAACTGCGGGCCGTCCGCCTGATTCATGGCCATAAGCTTGGCCTTGATCTCCTCGCTGTCTTTGCGCATGGAGCGGAACTTGAGGCAGCCGAACTCCTTCCCGCCCAGCGTCTCACGCCGATGGCGGAAGAAAATAGGCGTGCCGTCCTCGATGAGGATCGCGAGCGCAACCAGGGGGTAGATCGGTGAGGTCGCCAGGATCGCCGCGGACGAGAAAGCGATGTCGAACAACCGCTTGAACGGGCGCTTGCGGGTGTCTTCACTCATCGTCCGGGCGAGCAGGCGCCGGGGGGCGGGGCTGGAGAGGCTCTCCACGTCCTGCCAGTCGATGTCCTCTTCTGCCGGCCTGCTGCCCGCGTCGTCCCACAGCACCGCGGGGCCCACCGCGGAGGTCTGCGCGGTCACCGTGCGCCCGGCGCCGATCCACAGTGGTCCGCGCACGCCGGGGCCAAGCTCCACCTTCGCAAGCTGATCCGCCCAGATGCCCGGCGCAATGCGCCGGACCCGGGGGATGGTGCTGTCCGGGCGCTGCCAACGCGTGACAAGCTCGTGGCCGAATCGCGCGAGATCTTCCGGGTCGCCGCCGTCGAAGAGGCGGCCGCGGATCGGGGCCGCGTAACGATCATTGCGCCGGGTGAGGGACCTGAGCTTCTTCCATGCGGAGTGCGCGTCGGGCGATTCCTGCCAGACCGCCGCGAGGTCCTTGCTGGGTGTCAGGACAACGCGCCCCGTCCGGACCTGCGTGCCCTTGTATGAACGCTGGAACCGTTGGAAGGTGCCGGCGCTGTCGGTCACGATCTGCTCGCGGTAGGGCTGCTGCGAGCGTTCTTGTACCCGCAGCACGATGAGTTCGGGGTTGAGCCACGAGACCGCGTCCAGCACCGGCGCGGGGCGGAAGATGGTGAGCGTGTCTGTGTCGAGCAGCATGTAGAGCTCCGCCGCCTGCACCAGCGCGGACCGCTCGCCGGGGCGGATGAGCTGGACGCCCTTGCTCGCCCAGAAGCGGGCGTGCAGATCAAACCAGTCCAGGCCCCACAGCGTCTGCGGGCGTGCGCGCACCGGCTGGGCCGGTTGCGGGGCCGGTGACGCGGAAGGGGTTGGGGGAGCCAGGGAGGACATGGAGTCTGGTCGATGATCGATCGCGGGTGCCAGTTCTGAGAGCTACCGGCGCGTGTCGATGGCGACAACGCGCGGGAGCGGTTCGAGGTCGGGGAACTCGTCGGGCTTGGGACGCTGCGGGGGCGGACCATCCGGGCGCACGGAACGGAACGACTGGCTCGCGGCACTCATGCGGAAGTCGCGCCCGTGCGCTAGGTTGAAGACCATGCCAAGCAGGCGCGCGTTCACGCGGCGCAGCGCCGCGACGGCGGACTTGACCTGGCCCCTCGCACGCCCGGCGCCCACGACGAGGATCACGCTGTCCGCCTCGGCGCACACCAGGTGCGCCTCGATGCTGCCCAGGACAGGGCCGGTATCAATCAGGATGATGTCGTACTCATCGCGCAGCGTGCCAATGAGCCGCGAAATGACCTGCCCCGACAGCCTATTGGCGGTGCGGTGATCGTCCTCGAGGCCGGCGGCCATGAGCGAGAGGTTGTCCATACCAGTGGAGCGGATGCGCGCGTGCGGATCGCCCTCGGTGATCGCACGGAACAGGCTGGACTGCTCGCGCATCTTGAGCCCGCGGGACAGACCCTGCCCCACCAGGTCCAGGTCCACGAGCAGCACCCTGCTGCCCGATCCGGCGAACGAGTACCCGAGCGCCAGCGCCATGCTCGTCTTGCCGTCGCCCGGATTGCTGCTGGTCACGGCCATGACCTTGTTGCGGGGTCCGGCGGAAATCTGCACGAGCGTGCGGATCTGGTGGACGCAGTGCGCCGCGGCCACGGCCTGCTCGGCATCGTGGAGGTCCGCGGGGAGGCGCGGCAGGATCCCCAGCAGCGGCGTGCTCGCCGGACCTTCGTCCAGCGCCTCATCGCTGTAGCGGAACGTGCGGTTCGCAAGGCCATAGAGCGCGACGCCCAGTATCGGGAGCATCGCGCCCAAACCGCCGAAAACGACGGCGTTCTTGAACCGCTTGTCCACGCTCGGGAAAGATTCCGGCCGCGGCGGGAGGATGAGTTCGACCCGGGCCACGCTGCTCATCATTTCGCGCTCGCGCCGGAGCTTGTCGATGGCCCGGTTGACGTCGGCCAGGTTGGTGCGGTCGGCATCCACCAGGGCCCGCTTGTCCTCGAGCTCACGCTTCTTGCGGGCCAGCACGCGGTTTTCCGCGATGATGGCCTGCTTGTGGGCCTTGAGCTTCTGGAGCTGGATTTCGAGCGAAGCGACGCTCTCAAACCCGTTGGGTGCCCGAACGCTGGAGCCCGAGCCCGGCAGCGGCCCGACGCCCTGCTGGGGCGCAAGGGTGCGACCCTCGACAAACGCCTTCCGACGCTCGCCGATGAGGCCCTCGAGACGCGCGGCCTCACGGGTCGTCTGCCGCATCTGGATGTGGTTTTCGCCGAGCCCCTGGTCGACGAGGATCGCCTTGCGGCTCAGCACGTCGTGGTACTGCAGCAGCAGGTTGCTCATTTCCGGGTCCGAGCCGGCGATCTCTTCGTAGGTCATCTCCTCCTTGGGCTTGGGCTTCTCGTCCTCCCCGGGCGCCGCGTCCCCGCCCGTGGTGCCCGCGCTGTGGTCCTCGGGCTTGGAGCCGAGGTTCGTGGAGCCCCCCGCGGCGACGAGCCGGAGTTCGAGGTCCAGGATGCGTGCGTCGACCTCCATGAGCTTGTTGTTGCCAAACTGCATGTACGCTTCGGGGTCGGTCGTGCCAAGGTCCGTGGAAAGCTGCGTGATGAGGTCCGAGTTCTGCTGGATATTCGCCTCGAGCACCCGGCGTTCGTCCTGGAGGATCCGCTCACGCGTCGCGTTCTGGTCGTGGTCGGCGAACTCGACGAAGAGCTGGTTGTAGGAATCGCACACCTGCGTGAGCGCCGTGAACGCCACGTTGGGGTTCTCGTGCGTGAACGCGATCATGATCATGTCGATCTGATCACGCTTCTGCGAGAGGCTCAGGTTGTCGCGGAAGTTGCGCTCTTCCTCGGGCGTGTTGGGGATGTTCAGGTCCTGCCACGCCTTCGACGACTTCGCCTTTGAGATCACGCGGTCCGACTGGATGATCGGGATCTGGCCCCGCACGAAGTCCGCGGCGAACACCATCGCCTCAGGCGTGCTCTTCATGGGGTCGTAATTGACCGGGGTGACCTTGATGATGCCCGCGCTCTGGAACAGCGGCTTGTTCGTGAGCAGGGCGTAGGCCGCGCCGATGACGAGGCACACGCCAGCCGCGATGGCGGTGAACAGGTACCGCCCGCGGAACAGGCCGTGCAGAACCTTGAGCAGGTTCACCTGCTGGTGGTGGTGCGGCGCGCCGAAGTCCATCGCGCCCGGCCCCGCCGGGAGCGCGTACTGCTGCGGCATCGGTACTCCCCCCGGGAGGTGCGAGTAGGGCGGGGGCTGCGGGGGGGGACCGTTCCCGTAAGAATGCTGGCCGTTGGTGTAGTCGCTCATGATGATCCTTCCGTCGTGCTCGATCGTTCGTTGTGCTCAACCGCCTCGATGAGCGGGAGCAGGGGTTCTACAAGGTCGTGGAACGCGCGCCGGGCCTCTTCCGCGGGCAACGCCGCGTCCGTAATGACCTGCACCTGGGCCGAACCGAACGGGCGGAGCGTGTAGTCGCTCGCCGCTTCGCGCACAGGCGCGAGCGTGCCCACCGGCCCCCGGCCCGGGATGACGAAGAACGAGTAGATCCGGATGTTGGTGTCCTGCGGGAAGGACGCGAGGCGGAACCGGTACTCCCGGACGGGGAACGTCCGCCCGCCCGCCTCAAGGGTGACAGGCGTGCCCGGCGCTCCGTCCGGTTCGCTGGTCTTGGTGATTTCCCAGCCCTGGGCGTCGTAGCACGCCGGGGGATAGTGCCCGCCCATATCGCGGGAGTCTGTGCACTGCACGAACACCACACGGGCGCGGACGCCCAGCACATCGTTGGTGTAGTTGCGCCCGAAGAGCACGTTGGGCCGCAGCATCTTGATCGCGGCGGGTGGGACCTTGTCCGTGTTGTCCGCCCCCAGCCAATCGCCGTGGGAGAACGGGATCGCCTTCGCCGCGGCCGCGATGCGCGCGTGGTACGGCTCGGCCGACCTGGGCGTGGGGTGGGTGGCCGCCTCGGCATAGAAGCCGATCAGCAGCAGGAGCGTGAGGATGAGCGAGACGTTCCGCATGTTCAGTCGTACGCGAGGTTGTACCGCATCACGGGCAGCAGCGCCCACTTCAGGACCTTGTGGACGCCCATGAGCAGCATGAAGGCGACCGGGATCATGAGCCACCCGGAAATGTCGTGGAACTTCTCGCCCGTCTCCAGCGGGTAATTGCCGTAAATGTGCACCGTGGGGATGAGGCGCAGCACGTTGCACGCGAGCGCCGCCAGCGGCGAGCAGAGCAGGATGATGAACCGCGTCGTATTGCGGAACGGCATGCAGAACGCGAACGCGTACGACACAAGCACAAGCGCGAACACCATGCGCATGCCGTTGCACGCCTCCGCGACGGTGACCGGCACCCCGTTGATGTGCAGCACGTTGCTCACGCGCTCGACGTTCCACCCCAGTGTCTCCATGATCGCCTGCGTCACCGACGCTGTGGCGGTCTGCAGCGGCATCGAGATCGTCTGCCGCACGACGCCCGGGATCGGCACGAGGAAGACCAGCACCGCGAACGCGGGCAGGAAGTTGAACAGGATGTTCTTGCCCAGGATGGTGAGCATGCACCCCAGCACCACGCCCACCGCGCCGGCGTGCCACGCGGCCTCGATGTTCATGTAGTAACCCATCGCCGACGCTGCCCACCCCAGCGCTACCAGCACCGGACCGATGAACGTGCCGCCGGGCGGGCAGTTCCGCAGCCGGGCCTTCCGCGCCCAGAACATCCACACCGCGATGATCGGCGCGAGCACGATGTGGCTCTGCTCCTCGTCGTTGGTCGCGATGGTGATGATGTCCCGCCACGCAGGCCACGTCAGCGCAAAACCCAGCCCCGTGAGGGCGATCGTGCCCCACAAGTGCCACGCCTCCCAGCGGCTTGTGTTGACCGTCTTCACGCCACCCTCCCCGCCGTGGTCGGCGACGCGATGACGCTGTCGAAGATCGTCGCGCCGGCCGGGACGGTGGCGCCTTCGCACACCAGGGAACGGACGACCACGGCCCGCGCACCCACCGCCGCACCGCGCATCACCACCGAATCGTGGATGGTCGCGCCCGGGTCCACGCGGGCGCCCTGCTGCGCGAGCGAAAAAGTCGTCGCCCATTCCTCGGCGTACGGGTCGGGGCGGTCCAGGATGTCGCCCGTCGTCAGCGCCCGCAACGCGCGGATGTACTGCTCCAGCGTCCGCACCCGCAGCCCCGTGGGTGATTCACTACGCACAACGCGCACCCGGTGGGATTGTGAGAGCGCAGGCAGCGCCTGCTCCTTGAAATCAATGTACCCCTTTGCGCGGACTTCCCGCAGGGCCCCGCACCGCATCAGGTGCACCCCGCTCGACGAGCCGTCCGGTTCGGCCAGCAGCACGATGTCCGCATCGACCGCACTCAGCGCGCTGAATACTGCGGGCATCGGACGCACCAGCACCTGATTCCCGTGCACCACAAGGATGGAGTCGTCGTCCCCGTAATCCTCCATGAGGTCCCGCAGCAGCCCGCCCGTGCCGCGGAGTTCGACCCGGTCGTATTCCGTGGTCACATCCACGCCGGCGAGCGGGACGACATTCTGCGGGAGTTCGCCCGGCTTGCTCACGATCGCTCGCACCCTCAGCCCGCGCCCTTCCTGCGGGAGCGTTGCCGCCAGAGTGCCCGCCTGATCTCTCCAATGGGACAATAACGTGGCGGTGGGTGTCACAGGCAGGTCCAGCAGGCTCCGCCCAAGCCCAGCGACCAACTGATTGATCCGAACACCACCAGAAAGCAAAACCACGCCGCGCAGCGACCGTCTCCACACTTCGTGGGGGGGGTGCGTCTGGGACCGGTAAGTTCCGTTCTCACTAGGCATTAGAGCGGATTTTGCTGTGTCGACCCCCATGAAGCGACTCTTTGCAACGGTGGAACCCAGTGTACGACTACCGCGCCCCGCCATCCGGGCGGGGTTGCTGTGCTCACAGGATCGGCTATCCCCCTGCGACGGTGCATCCCCAACGCCGCTCAGACGGCGAAGGTTCGAAGCCATCTCGGCCCTGTGTAGTTATAGGGCGTGTGAAGGCTGGGTTCGACGAAGCGTGTCAACGCACTCTGAAATGGGCATGGGCGGGACCTTGAGAGTGGCACGCGCCAACGTTGTATCGAGGGAAGTGTCCGCCGCGCGCCGCACGCCGCCGGAGTTTGCGGACGCGGTCGCGGTGCTCGAGGTGGTTGGAGTGCAAAGGGATTGGTCAAGCTTGTACGCTCGCGCGATGCCCAGCCCAAGCTCCATCCGGTTGACCCGGTCGGGTCCGCCCAGATGCAGAATCGGAACCGGCGGTTCCAGCGAGAGCAACTCAACAAGTGCGGACGCGACGTCATCAACATGAATGGGCGTGCGGAACTCGTTGGTATACAGCATGCATGGCTGGCGGGCGCGCAGCAGGTTGACCACGTGCTCGTTGGGTGATCGGTTGCCGTCCTTCGAGTGCCCCAGTGTGAGTGCGACCCGAGCGACGCGGCCGCCGTTCTTGAGCACAACCTCCTCCGCGCGCGCCTTGGTCTCACCGTACACGTTGAGAGGGTTGGTGGGCGCGGATTCAGCATAGTTGCCCGCAACTCCGTCAAAGACCTGGTCGGTGGAGACGAAGACGAGGGGATGGATGCCGAACGCGTGACAAACACTCGCAATGCAATCGGTGGCACCGAAGTTCACAGCCCGGGCGAGGGCAGGTTCGCGTTCGCACAGAGCAAGGTCTCGAACGGCAGCGGCGTGAATAACAGCGTCTGGGAACACCGTGCCGAGTGCACGCTCAATGGAATCGGCGTTGGTGAGATCGACCGCCACAGTCCCAGGTTCACCCTTGCGGGACGTGAGCACCGGGGTATGTCCAGCGGTCGTGAGCGCGATGGCAACGCGTGAGCCAATAAACCCGGACGATCCCGTGAGGAGGACCTTCAACGGAACACCCCTTTCCAAGCACTGGAGGCCAGGAGCCTTGCCGCAAACGGCAGACCGTGAATGAGGTACCGTTTCGCGAGGCGCCCTGGTTCCTGCGCGAGGCGGTGCACCCACTCCAGCCCGCTCCTCTGCATCCATCGCGGCGCGCGCTGGACGCTGCCCGTCACAAACGAGAACGAGATGCCGATGCCCAGGAACCAGGCAGCGGGGAGGTGCGGCCGCAGGCGGGCGATCAACTTCTCCTGCTTCGGGAAGCCAATGGCAACGTAGACGATGTCGGGGCGCGCGTCGAGAAGCCGTTGTGCGAGCCCCGCCACGTACGCATCATCGAAGCCGTAGGGCGGCGCGTCAACGCTCACGAT
Organism: uncultured Phycisphaerales bacterium; assembly: GCA_937858155.1. Taxonomy (GTDB): domain Bacteria; phylum Planctomycetota; class Phycisphaerae; order Phycisphaerales; family UBA1924; genus BJHL01. The sequence continues at coordinate 13,532 of CALLYM010000165.1, forward strand.
GTTCAACGCGGGGAACTTCTCTTGCAGCTTCGCCGCGGCCTGATCGGCCACGCGCGTGCCGTCGGGCAGGATGTCGCCGCCCACGAGGGAGAGTCTCAGGCCCGACTCCGCGGCACGCTGCGTGAGCGAAAACACCATGTCGCTGCCGGTCACACGCTCCGGCAGGGGTGTGCGTTGCAGCCGGCTGGCCCAGATAAGGGGCATGCCATCAGCGACAAGGAGCGTGGCGTTGCTGCACAGATCACGTGTGCCCCTGTTGTTCACGAGCTGCCGCAGGATGTCCAGGTTCGGCGTGACAACCCATCCGCCAACTCCAGCCCCCGCTCCACGCACGATGTGTTCGATCGTTTCGGGCGTCGTGAGCGCGTGCAGAGGAACGCCCATCAGCGAAACCGTGCGAGGCGCATCGTGAGATCCCGAGAGAGAGTGGGGGGATGAAGAGGCCATGACGCGTGTCGAACACTAGATCGGCATCGCCAGCGGGGGTCTTGCAAGGTTCCACTCGCCCGCCTGGCGTTCATTCATGTCCGATGTCGCCCTCGCCTTGCCCTTGAACAGCGACGCCCACTGCCACGAGCGCAGGAAGGCGCGGAACTCCGGGTCCTCCAGACGGTCTTCCCGTGCGAGCATGCTCTTCACATAACCCCACCACATCGCGAGCCCACCCACAATGAACGGGCGCTTGGTCATGCGGAAGACCGCGCTCGCCGTCATGTACGGGAGGCTCGTGCCCATGAACCACTGCCCATACCCGTGCCGCATGCGCCCGGTGAAGATGCCCTTGTGGCTGGAGCCCATCGGCCGGAGGTGTGTGAAGCGAAGGGCGGGCTCGTCCCACGACTGTGCGATCCACCCCAGCATCCGGCACCGGTGGCAGTCGATGCCGTCCCACATGACCTGGCGCACAAACCCGCCGATTTGTTTGAAGCACGCCACGCGGTAGAACTTCGTCATGCCCGCGCTCGTCTCATCCCCCAGGAACTCGCTCACAAGCGGCGACTGCGGGTCCGAAGGATTGACGGGCATGTACGCCTTGCCGCTGCACGTGCCCAGGCGCGGGTTCGCCTCCATTCGCTCCATGAGCGTCTCGAAGTAGCGGGGGGGCAGGTCAAGGTCCAGGTCGAGCTTGCAGAGATAGTCAAAGTCGCCGGTGCCGTGCCCCTCGATCCGATCCTTCACCGCGCGATAGCCCTCGTAGAACGCCTCGATCACGCCCGGCCCCACGGCGCGCTTGCCGCGGTCCTTCCGCGTGATGATGAGGAACATCCCCGGGTGTTTCGCCGCGTACTCGGCGAGAATCTTCGGCGTGTCGTCCGTGCTGCCGTCGTCTACGACGACGAAAAGGGCGGGACGCACGGTCTGCGCAAGAACGGAATCAATGGTCCGCCGCATGTACTGCGACTCGTCGCGGCAGGGGGCGATGAGGAGGTAGCGGCGGAGCATGGGACCGATGATAGAGGCTCAGGCGCGAGCCTGAGCAGGTGACACGATTGCTTGGGTCCGCATCCGGCTCCCCGAAAGACATCACTTCCCCTCATACCAGTTCTTCCCAATGCTCGAGTCCGCCTTCAGCGGCACCAGCAGGGTCATCGCGTGCTCCATGCGGTGTGTGACGAAGCCCTGCACAGCCTTCGCATGTTCCGTGGGAGCCTCGAAGACGAGCTCGTCGTGGATTTGAAGAAGCATGAGGGTAGAGGACAGCGAGGAAGCAAGGGACGGAGCGAGCGAGGAGGGTGGTGTCGGGCAGCGCGAAGATTCCAGGTCACGCTCGATCTGCACCATCGCCAGCTTGATAAGGTCCGCCGCCGACCCCTGCACCACGCTGTTGATCGCGAGCCGCTCCGCAAGGGCCCGCCTTGACGGGTTCGTGCTTTCAATGTCCGGGATCGGCCGCCGGCGCCCCAGGATCGTCGTCACATACCCCTTCGCTTGCGCTTGTGCCACGCACTCCTGCAGGAAGGTCGTGATCCCCGCGAAGCGCCGCTTGTAGCCGTCGATGATCTCCGCGGCCTTGCCCTGCTCCACCTTGAGCCGCCGCGCGAGACCAAACGCCGTGATGCCGTAGACGATCCCGAAGTTCACCATCTTCGCGCCGCTGCGCTCCTCCCGTGTCACGTCCTTGGGCGCCTTGCCCGCGATCTGCGCCGCGACTGCCGTGTGAATGTCCTCGCCCTGCTGGAACGCCTCGATCAGCGCGGGGTCCCGCGAAAGGTGGGCGAGCAGCCGCAACTCGATCTGCGAATAGTCCGCGGTGACAAGCACACGCCCGGGCGGCGCGATGAACGCCTTGCGGATGTCGCGCCCCACGTCGGTACGGATCGGGATGTTCTGAAGATTGGGATCGCTGCTCGCGAGCCGGCCCGTGGCGGCGACAGTCTGATGGAACGACGAATGGATCCGGCGGGTATCTGGGTGGATCGCGTCCTTGAGTGCAACCAAATACGTCGAAACCAGTTTCGCGAGCTGGCGGTACTCCAGGATCAGGCGCGGGATGGGCGTCGAGATCGCAGGGTCCTCGGCGAGCGTCTCCAGCACCTCGGCGTCGGTGCTGTGCCCGGTCTTGGTCTTCTTCACGCTCTTGAGCCCCAGCCCTGGCGGCTCGTCAGTCTCCTTGTTGAACAGGACCGTCGCGAGCTGTCTGGGGCTGTCGGGCTCGAAGGTGCGACCGAGCGCCGCCTTGCTGTGGTGAGCGAGCTGCGTGAGCAGCGAATCGATCTCCTTCTGGATCCGCTCACGCTGGCGGTCCAGTTCCTTCGGGTCCACGAGGATGCCGTTCCACTCCAGCTCCGCGAGGACTTCCACCAAGGGCATCTCCACATCGCGGAACAGGGGCATCAACTCCATGGCCTTCAGTTGCGGCAGCATGATGTGGCGTAGCTGCAGGGCGACATCGGCGTCCTCGGCCGCGTACTGCGTCGCCTGGTCGATGGGCACCGTGTCAAAGGTGCGTTGATCCTTGCCGGAGCCGATGAGTTCGGAGATGGAGATGTTGGTGCGGTTGAGGAGCGCGAGGGCGAGGGAATCAAGGGAGTGGGAGGAACGCGACGCGTCAATGAGATAGGACGCGACCATCGAGTCAAAGCTCCCATCGACGCCCCCTTGCCCGCCACCCGCGGGGAGGGCGACGTTGACCCCGTGCGCACGGAAGATCAGCAGGTCGTACTTCAGGTTGTGCCCGCACTTGAAGACGCCTGAGTCCTCCAGCAAAGGCCGGAGAGCAGCGAGCACCTGCTCAGTGGAAAGGTGCTTGTTCGGCGTCGGGCTCCTCGTAGGGATGTACACGCCGGTGCCTTCCTCAATGGAAATCGATACCCCACAGAGCTTGGCATCCCGCGGAGACAGCGAGGTCGTCTCGGTGTCGAACGCGACGATCGGAGCTCGCTTGCACTCCCGAACGAACGAAGCGAGGTCTTGCTGCGTTGTAATGCAGCGGTAGGAACCGGACTGGGCGTGCTTTACCTCCCTCACTCTGTCGAGCGAATCAAAGAGCCCCCCGCCCGGCGCAGCGTGGGATACCGCGGGCTTCTTTGCGGCTGGCGCCGCAGCGTCGAACATCGAGAGCGGCATCTGGTCTGGGTGACTCCCAGAACGGGAGTGTGACGCCGGACCCGCCGGGATCGGGGCACTCCCGGTCATGGCCCGGACCTCGTCCTGGTACCGATTGAAACCAAGTTCCCTGCAGATCGGGATGAGATTCTGCCACCGCATCGTGCGGACGTCAGAATCTGGGAGAGCGAGCGACGCCGGCGCACCATGGTCAAGCGTGACCAGGCGTTTCGAGAGAGCCAGGGACGGCGCGGTCGCACGCAGCGCCTCACCGCGCTTGCCGGGCACCTCGCTCGCCCGCAGGAGCAGGGCATCGACGCTGCCATACTCGCGAATCAATTGCGCGGCGGTCTTCTCACCCACGCCCGGCACGCCCGGCACGTTGTCCACCGTGTCGCCCATGAGCGTCAGCATGTCCACAACCTGCGCCGGCGCAAGCCCCGTCTCGGCCTTCAGCGAGTGGGCCGTGAAGGGTGTATCAGTATGAACGTCGAAAATGATGACAGGATCGACGATCGGTGAGTCCTCAGCCGCCGTGTCGGCATCCCCTTCCAGCAACTGCTTGAGGTCCTTGTCCTTGCTGATGATCCGTAGAGCAACATCCTTGTGCTTCGCGCGGTACTGCTTGACCACCGCCGCGATCACGTCGTCAGCCTCAAAACCCTCCGCCCCCAGCACGGGCACGCCCACTTCTTTCAGCATCGCCACACACCGCTCCACCTGCGGAAACAGGTCTTCCGGGGGCGGCTTGCGCGTGGCCTTGTACTCCGGGTACAGCTGGCTGCGGAACGTGCCGCGGTCGCCCGACACATCGAGCACCACCGCAAGGTGCGTGGGCACGCCCGCGCGTTTCAGGTTCCTGCCCTCACCCTTGAGCAGCTTGAGCAGCATGCCCACGAAGCCGAACGTCATGTTCGTCGGCTCCTTCGTCACCGGGCTCGTCATGGGCGTCCGGATGGCGTGGTAGGCGCGGAAGAACTGCGCGTAGCCGTCGATCAGGTAGAGCGTGGGGCGTGGCTGCGTCATCCCCGCATTCTTGGCGGCACGCTCGCGCGACCACTGTCACACTTCGTCCTCTGTGTCCTCAGGCTTCACCGGCCGGCTCGCCGTGTACTGACCCGAAAACCACTTGTACAAGTCGGCATGCCGCGCGCGGGAATCGGCAAAGGGGTAACTGGCCGCCAGAGGGCCCACCCACGCCCCGGTGGTGGGGCAGCGGACAGGCTCACGCTCTACAAGGCGCTCGATGTGGTCTCGCCCGAGCCACGAATCCGGAAGTGCCAGGGTGATCCTGCGCTCCTGCCGAGAGACCGCCTCCAGGTGCACCCGAGCAGTGGCCTCCGGCGCTGGCAGCATGCCGGCGTCGGGCATCCGGCTGGGCCACTCGACAATGGCGACCGCACTCCCCTCCGCCGCCCGTGTGTGCGGATCGAACAACTGGTCCCAGCCAAGAGCCTCAAGGTCATCCGCGCTGGTCAACCGGTAGCAGTCAACATGCACAATGCGGCGTATTGCTCCCGTGCCGCCCCCGGCCGGGTACACATTGACGAAGACATAGGTTGGGCTGGACACAAGCGTCACATCGACTCCCAGGGCAGCGGCGAACGCCCTGGCAAATGTTGTCTTCCCCGCGCCGAGCTCTCCTTCCAGCGTCACAACATCCCCCGGGCGCAACAAGGACGCCAACGCGCCTGCGAGCACGCCCGTGTACTCCTCGCCGACGCTGGTCCGAGTGATCGTGGGCACGTGGGGAGGGTACGGCGAACGGGGTGCAGGCACCGGCGCGGTGGAGTGCAACATTCCTGCCCTCTCGCGTGCGATGCAGCCGCGGAGGCCGGCAACAATCTACCCCATGCCCATTTCAGAGATCGTCCCGTACTTCCAGGCGGCCGGTTCCATCGCCATCGCCTGCGGCCTCGCCTTCACCGCGGTGCAGTTCCGCCACCACCAGCGGGCCATGCGCGTCGCCAACTTCACGAAGATGGTCGAGCTCCAGATGCACCTGCGGGAAATGCGCGTGCGCGACCCCGGCCTCGCCGACGTCTACCGCGACGACGTCCGCGACCTCAACAGCGACCGCGACATCCGCGAGTACTTCTTCAACCTCATGCAGGTGTCGGTCTACGAGATCGTGTGGTACTCCTACCGCGAAGGGGTGCTGCCGGCGGACTACTACCACTCGTGGGAGCGGCGTATGCGTGTTATCGCCGCCGAGCCAAGCTTCCGCAAGATGGTGAAAGGACGGAGCATGAAGATCATGCACGACGACTTCCAGAAGTTTGTCAACGAGCTGGTCGACACGACCCCCGAGCGTGCGGCAACGTAAGAGTGGTAGGTGGGGCCACGCTCCACCCGCCACCCTTGCGAGTGGGTGGCATCCAAACCCTCACGCACGTTGAAAGGACTTGCATGCAACGCCGAACCGCGTGGACATTGATTGCTGGGCTGGCCCTCATGTGGGTTTTCGCCATCGCAGCCTCGCCCGTGGGGTGTACGCGCCACGGCGGCGACAGTCCGCACAGCGGAGTGAGCAACTCAACCCACACACCCACCGCTGAGCCTTCCCCCGCGCAACAGCCTTCACCAGGAGCGATTCCGATGGCTACCAACCCCGCTACCCCGACAGCGAAAATCACCAAGACCGAGGCCGAGTGGCGCAAGGCCCTCACGCCCGAGCAGTACGAGGTCCTTCGCGCCAAAGGCACCGAGCGCGCTTACACCGGCAAGTACTGGAAGACCGAGGCCGGCCCAGGCGAGTACCGCTGCGCCGCCTGCCAGGCCGTCCTCTTCCGCGGCACCGACAAGTTCGTAAGCGAATGCGGCTGGCCCGCGTTCGACAAGGCCATCAAGGGCACCATCGACTACCACACCGACAAGACGCTCGGCATGACCCGCACCGAGGTCACCTGCGCCCGCTGCGGCGGTCACCTTGGGCACGTGTTCGAAGACGGCCCGACCGACACCGGCATCCGCTACTGCATCAACAGCGTGTCCATCGACTACGTACCCGATGCGCAGCCAAGCAAGGATGCACAGACCGAAGCCCGTGGTGAGTAAAGCGCAAGTGCCACCGGTTCACCGCCCAGAGCGGCGGTGAACCGGTGGTGTACCGCGCGACCTCGACCAATTCAATCCCAGATTGTCTTCGCGTCCTGTTCGTTCATGCCGCCTTCGGTGATGATGGTCAAGAAGTTGTTGGGCCACGGTTCTTCGCTCGACTCGTCGAAGAAAAGGCAGTCCGGCTTTGTTTTTCCCTCTTTCGTGAGACGTGGGGCGCTCTCAGGGGTCGTCGACGTCTCGAAGTTCACGTGGTTGTCGTCATACGCGATGTTCCCCTCCCACGTCGTCCTGCCGCCGTGGATCAGAAGCGTCGTGCTTCGGGGATTCTTCAAGACCGCCGATCCGTTGGCCGCGATCGACGCCACTTCCGGCCCGCGGTTGCCCACAATCGCGTGCGTGGCGTTGAACAAGTTGGTCCACACCTTGCGGCGGCGGCCCGCAAGGTGCATGTTCGCGTACGAAAAGTTGCTCGTCCTCCCCGCGCTGAAGTCCGCGCTGAACGCGGGGTCCCACAGCGCCTGCTCAGGCTTCGCCGCCGCCTTCGGGGCCGACTGCTGGTAGTCGTTGTCCCGCACAATGCTCCCGTTCTGTTCGGCAGGCGACACGCACAGCTCGGGCGAGAAGTAGCCGTTGTAGATGAGCGTCGAGAAAACGTTGGCCGTGGTGTCCTTCGCTTCCGCGGGCCTCGTGCCCGGGTCGATCGTCGTGTTGTTCTTGTCGTACAGCGACGGCAGGGGGTACTCGTCGCGATTCCCCTGCGCGAACAGCACCAGCCCCTGATGCAGGCCGCGCACCTGCGTGCCGTCTTTGATCTGTCGGTTTCCACAGCCATGCCGGTTGCTCAGCACCGGAAGCATCGCGAAGATGACGAGGAAACAGAGGCTTACCACCACCAGCGTCACAACCGTGTCCTTTAGTGTCGCCCCCGCGCGGCAATGCCGCCGCGCACGCACCAATCGAGCGTCCATACCAACCTCCAAGTTGTCGGCCTGCGCGGAATCGCACCGCTCCCCAAGGCGCAGGCCGCTGGCTCAGGGCTCGGCAAAATGATCGGGCAATCGCCCGGATGCAATGGCTACGCGGACTCGTGGGGTGGTGTTCATAGGTTTCCACGGAAGGTTGCAGGGCTATGGGCCGCACCAAGCATGCAAGCTCCACTCTTTGGCACCGCCCCTATCCTCCCCGCCCATGTCCGCCGCTTCCAAACCGCCCCATTCCCAGCCCAGTAACCCCCGCATCGTCATCCTCGGCACCGGCCCCACCGGGCTCGGCGCGGGCTACCGCCTCAAGGAACTCGGGCACACCAACTTCGTCCTCTACGAACGCAACCCCTACATCGGAGGTCTCTCGCACTCGTTCGTCGATCCCCAGGGCTTTACCTGGGACATCGGCGGCCACGTCATGTTCAGCCACTACACCTACTACGACAAGTGCTTCGACAAGCTCATGGGCAGCGAGTTCACGCTCAACAACCGCGAGTCCTGGGTCCGGATGTTCGACACCTGGGTGCCGTACCCCTTCCAGAACAACGTGCGCTACCTGCCCAAGCAGGCCGCGTTCGAGTGCATCGCGGGGCTGGTGAAAGCGCAGAACGGCAAGGGCAAGGTCGCCAGCGCCGCCGCCGCCCGAAACTTCGGCGAGTTCATCGACGCCGTGTTCGGCGAGGGCATCGCGCAGCACTTCATGCGTCCGTACAACTTCAAGGTCTGGGCCTACCCGCCCGAGCGCATGAACAAGCACTGGATCGGAGAGCGCGTCGCCGTCATCGACGTCGAACGCGCTCTCAAGAACGTCATCCTCGGCACCGACGACTTCGGCTGGGGGCCCAACAACCAGTTCAAGTTCCCGCTGAAGGGCGGCACAGGCGAGTTCTACCGCCGCTTCGGCCCCGAACTCGGCCTGATCCGTGGGCTCGACGAAGACCCCCTCAGCGACCACGAAGGCCCCAACTCCCACATCAAACTCAACAAACACGCCGCAACCATCGACATCGATACCAAGACCATCACCTTCACCGATGGCACCACCGACCACTACGACATCCTCATCAGCACCATCCCCCTCGATGTGCTGTGCACTCGCGTGCTGACATGCAGCCCGACCGTCAGAGAGGGCCCTGCGGCGCAAGCGAGCCACACCAGGCCCGGACTGCACGCCATTGCACAATCCGCGACCCGTCTCCTCCACTCCTCCGGCTACATGGTCGGCATCGGCCTCAAGAGCCGTACCCCCGGCGCTGGCACGCCCGACACCAAGTCATGGATGTACTTCCCCGAACCCAACTGCCCCTTCTACCGCGTCACCTACCTCTCGAACTACTCCCCCCACATGACCCCCGACAAGCAAAACTACTACTCGCTCCTCTGTGAAGTCTCCGAAAGCGACGCGAAGCCCACGCCCGGCAACCACGGAAAAAACCCCGACGCCGTCATAGAGGATTGCATCAAGGGCCTCGAGAACGCTGGCCTGCTCAACCCGGGTGAACGCGAGAACATCGTCAGCCGCTGGTGCTACTACGCCGACTATTCATACCCTACGCCCAGCGTCGACCGCGACGACATCCTGGGCGAAGTCATCCCCTGGCTCGAACAGCGCGGCATTTATTCCCGGGGCCGCTTCGGCATGTGGAAGTATGAGGTCGCCAACACCGACCACAGCCTCATGCAAGGCGTCGAACTCGTCAACCGCCTCCTGCTCGGCGAGGCCGAAACCACCATCGGCATGGTCTATAAAGTCACGGAGGACGGCCGCAACGCCGCAAGCCACGAGCGCCCTGCACACGCCGGCAGCGGCGAGAAGCGGCTGTCGCTCACCCCTCCTGCCCGCCCCATCGCCGATGAGGGGCCCACCTTCGAGGTCAAGCCCGAACCCGCGGTGAAGAGCATCCACCCCGATCATGTCGGCGACATCGACGCCGGCGAAATCAGCGGCGATGAGTTGGCGGTGGGGGAGACATCGCGCGGCTAGGCCAACCCGCCCCACCAAATTTTGGCAGGGCCAAAGCTCCAACGGGTTGGTTCACTTTCCTCCCGCCCGAACATCGGGTACGCTCTAGACCCAAGGAGCGACCCATGACCACCGAGCCTACGGCCCCTCAGCACCCCGACCACCCCTCCCGGCGCGACTTCCTCAAGGCATCCACCGCCGCACTCAGCGCCGGCGCGTTGCTCGCAGGCTGCGGCTCGGCGGCGAAGTCCTCGAGCGCTCCATCGACATCCGCCTCCGCCGGTGCTTTCACCCCCATCGCCGGCGTGTCATCGGAATCCGTCTCCACGGGCACGCTCCCCAACCCGCTCCCGCCCCCCGTCGCTTCCGACGCCAAAGTTCTGAAACTGGGTGTCATCGGCCTCGGTGCCGACGGTGCCTGCGCCATGGGCCTCAACCACGCCCGCTCGTTCATCGATCTCAGCAAGCAAGGCAAGGAAAAGTGCCAGATCGTCGCCATCTGCGACCTCTGCACCATCCACTTGGACGCCGCAAAGAAGGACCTGCTCGAACGCCAGCCCGGCGTCGAAATCGCCACGTACACCAAGCACGAAGAACTCCTCGCCCGCAAGGACCTGGATGGCGTCATCATCGCCGTGCCCGAGCACGCCCACGCCCACGTTGCTATCGACGCCATCAAGGCCGGCAAAGACATCTACACCGAAAAACCAAT